>CAKKPH010000116.1 GCA_919901585.1 Thermodesulfovibrionales bacterium
GAAGAGCTTGATGAGGACATCACCGTGCCCGGTATCGTAGCGGGCAATTTTGAACTGCCGTAATTAGCCTTCCATCCCTCTATAAAATATCAAGCGGCAAAACCATTCTGAGTCCGCCGTAGATTCTATCTTTTGCTATTCCGCCGTTTTTGTATGAATACCCGAAGCGTTTCTGGAAATTGATCTCAGGGGTGATCTCCATGCGCCAGAGTTTTATGAGCGTAGAAAGTGTCAATCGAGCGGAGCTGATCTTCTCAGGCCGGTAGCCGTAGATTCCGTCATGCCCTGCAATTGAAAGGTCAATATCAACAGATTGATCCGATATCTTTACCGGATATTTTCCGCCGACACGGTACATAAACCCGCCTTCGAGGATTTCTTTTTTTACCGGCAAGTCCAGTTCCACAGTCGCGTATGGCGTCAGTTTATCGAACATCTCCGGGAATTCGATGGTCGAGTAGAAATAATGCACATCGCTTTTGGAAGTCTTGATATCAGAATAGCCGTATCCTGCATCGATCCTGAAAATTCCGATTTCCTTCTCAATCCCTATTGCATATTCCATGGAATTGGCTGAATGTTTATCGAAGCCCTCGAGGTTGTATATATACCGATACTCAGATAGACGCCCCATGGCTTTGCCTCGACCAACAGATTCGGATGGATAACCGGCTTGTTGTAAATAGCTTCGCCTGAAACCTTATCAACATAACTGCTATATGTGTTTACACTGAGATAACCGCTAAGTCCGAATTTCTTTTCAGTCTGCGCATCCTCAGCCGCAACGCCGCCCACACAGAAGCACAGCAGCCAGACGATTAGCCCGAACGCTATAAATATTGACTTCAATATTAAAGTCACCCCGCTATCGCCTTCCATCCCCACTCAAAGAGCGTGATTCCCATATAACAGGCAAGCGTCCAGTAAGCGTTTGAGATCAGCAGGCTACCCATGAATATCATCCAGTCGCGGCGCGACATTCCGTTGAATTTGCCGCGACGGAGGTAGGCTGTTGTCGTGAAAGCATCGTACCGCAGTGAAAGGAAGAGAAAAATCACAGAATCGCTTCTTTGTAATATCCATGACGTGAAACGCCCTATCATTTTCTTGCCGCTGTAGGTTTTCAAGTCCTTAATTGCCTCTATGCCTATCCAGTCCCGCTTCGACCAGTCATAGAAAGTCATTGTCATGATGTTGAGGATAAAGGCGAGAAAGGTCATAACAATGCCACCTTTGAGGATGCCGAGCTTAAAAATTACAAGAGGGTAAAGAAGATAATCGAAGGCTCTGTCGCTCAGGTATTTGGCGGCTAACCCAATGGACAGTTCGCCGCCTCTGCTACTATAGACCCGAAATCTTTCTATAAGCTTATTGCCTGATTGACCTGTTTTCATTCATTGCTAAGTTGCGCGAGCACAAGTTTCATGTAATCTGCAACGCGCCTAACTTCTGTAAATACTAATTATGCCATCCCGAAATTTACGTTGCAACATTGCCTTTTATTGTGATATTCTTAAACAAGCAAAGGAGGTTATCAGTGAAAGCAGGCCACAAGATAACGCTTGAAATCCCCGACGAAGTTTTTAAGGAAATCGCTGATTTCAGAAAGCGGGCGCATATTGGTGACGATAAGACCGCTGTTTTTGAGTTGATTAAATATGCCCTGACTCTGCCCCCGTATTTCGCCCATTTTGACTGGAAAAAGGCCGAGGAAGAGGCTGACGCTGATATTGCTGCCGGGAACGTAAAGTCCTTCTCATCTGTTGATGAATTTCTTGCCGATCTCAAGGCATGAGGATTGAGCGGGCTGAATCCTTCAAGAAGGACTTTCAGCACCTTCCGCCTCGTATACAAAAACTTTTCGAGAAGAAGATCAGGCTTTTTATCCAGAACATCAAACATCCTTCCCTGAGAGTGAAAAAGATGCAAGGGCATGAAAACCGGTGGGAAGCCAGCATCACGATGTTTTATCGGTTTACTTTTGAGATTCATAATGACCACTATCTTTTTCGTCGCATCGGCCCGCATGACGATGTTCTGAAGAATCCTTAGCTTTGGACAGGCACTTGAGCACTTCGCCTTCCAATGCCGCAGGATAGCATCTCCAGTAAATATCTGACGCTTGGCTATGCGGAACAAGCGGCACGATGAGAGGCTTAAGACCGAAATCGGCAACTACTTGTCTGAAGGCCGGGAAGACTACACTCTTAGAAAATCTTTCTTCTTCTTCATTCGTAATGAAGTTCTCGAAAAGGATGCCGTGACAGATAAAGAGGGACAGGAAATATTTGTAATACTCTTTCGCCTTTTTGCCATGGGCCATATTGACCTCGGATGTCAATAGTGGACACCAAACTTTCATGCTGCAAGCTGCTCTGTATAGAATTTCCGTGCATATGCCACTGGGGATAGATACCCCAGCCTTTTCTGTCGGCGCTGCCTGTTGACAAAGACATTTTTTTAAGAGAATATAGCAAAAAGAAGGCGTGCGGGGAAGTACAATTTAAACCTTTTTCGATTTCATTTGTCTTAATGTTTAGAAAGCTGAGAAGCTTACTGAAAAACTTGGCACTATTTAGGAGGTGAATGATGAAGATATTCATGATCGTAATTCTGTTCATCATGGCTCTTTCCCTTTTTGCAGGCTGCGTTGCAGAGATACGCACTCCACCCCCTCCTGCCAGAGTGGATGTCAGGCCGGCACCACCATTCCCCGGTGGTGTATGGATAGATGGATACTGGGAAAGCCGTTATGGCGACTGGGTATGGTCACCCGGATATTGGGATAAAAGGCCATGGCCCGGTGCTCACTGGGTGCCCGGTCACTGGGACGAAACACCGGGGGGATGGAGATGGATCCCCGGCCATTGGAGACGCTAATACACTCTGAAGCGGCTACGCTTCAGGACAACCTGAATTGGATCAAGGAGACAGAGGCAAGACTGAGGGCTGATGGAAGGCTGACTCCTCCAGAAAGGAAAAAGCTCGACAGGATGCTTGACCGTAACAGCGATATGATCCGGCACAAGAAAAATAATCCAGCGAGGCGGCTCTATTAAAGGGCCTTTCAGTTGCATGCCCTAATTAAAATGAGGGGCATGCAACTTTTTGTTTGACACTGAATTATTCCTGTGATATATTGATTTTAATAATCACGAGAGAGAAAGGAGAGAGACATGTCGTGTAAGCCAGGCCACAAGGCCTCAAAGTGCGGTACAAAGAAGACTGCTGCCAAGAAGAAAAAATAGGATATCCGGCAGGGATCGGTTAAAGGCTCAATTCCTTCCGCAGCCAGTCCTTGATTTCTTCTGTTATAGCATACATGCCGTGAACAGGCGGGTGCAGGGGGTTGTCGATTGCCCGTTGGACCATCTCAAACGGGATTTCTTCAATCATCCCGGCAGTCGATGTTATATCGCTCTTGCCGATCCTCATCAGCATGAGCGAAGGCCTCTCGCTTTCTGTCTCGATGTAAAAGAGGTAGCCTGTGATATCCCTCAGTTTCTGCAAATCATCCGGCCTTGCCTGAAAACGCGGCTCCATTACTATCAGGGGTGTGACGTCCCATTTAATCCTTGACAGTATATCAGGCCTTTTCCTGAGGGATCTCAGGTCCTGCAGGTCAAATATGCTCTTTTCTTCATCAGAACCGCTCATACCTTTTGCGGCCTCCTTGCCCTGAATTACGGTTGATCACTTAATGAGTGGTTGTTCCACTGTCGCCGGTATGAGATCTTGCCGGTTCTCCGGCACTATGCATGACGTCTTCCATCATCTCTCTGTGAGCATTGAGAAGCCTCTCCATAGAAACACCGAGTTTTCTCGATACCTCATCGAGGGTCATCCCCTTCCCGAAATGCAATTCAGCGATTTCTACCTTCATGGCGTTGTCTATGATAATGTCACTTAACTCCCTGTCTCCTACCTTGATGAATTCGCAGGCGACATCGAATTTTATGCCGCTGCTGACGTTAGAGCGGATCATCTCAATATGCTTCCTGTAAATCCTGTCTTCTTCTTCGCTGAGGCTTTTGTAGTTTGTACCCTCCGGCATGTCTAATTATAGCACATCACGTCCTTTGGTTTGCGGCTTAAGCCCTCGGGGTCCATTTTTTCGGGAATATGACTATTAAAAGATTTAATGAAAAAAGGTCCTTTAATGAAAGCTAAAATAAAGACATTCAGGGAAGGAGGCCGGGGATGTACAGGGGCGAGGGTGAAAGGCTGATACCTATCTGCGGATGGTGCAAGAAGATAAGGACAGAGCAGGAGACCTGGGACCAAATTGAGGTCTATTTTGCGAAGAGAGGTCTCGGAGAGTTTACCCATTCCATATGCCCTGAATGTTCTGAAAGGATATTCTCGAAGAGGATATATCTCGAGAGCTACCAGAACATCTGTAGGGCTATAAGCAAAAGCCTTTCACTCGAGGATGTTCTTAACCTTATAGTCACAAATGTCGTGAAGGTGATGAACGTAAAGGCAAGCTCTGTAAGGCTCCTGAATACTGAAACAAACCGGCTCGAACTCGCTGCGCATTATGGGCTCAGTGGCCGCTACGTAAACAAGGGGCCTGTGAAATATGACCAGAGCATAGACGATGCGTTATCCGGAAAGCCGGTGTCGATATACGACATCACCGCCGATGAGAGTTCAGAGTACCGCCAGGAGGCTATTGACGAAGGCATAAGGAGCATTCTCTCAGTCCCCATGCGTTTTGGCAGTGAGGTGATCGGTGTCCTCAGGATGTACATATCAGAGCCGGTCGAGTATTCAGGCGATGAACTCAAATTCGTGACAGCCATAGCCGAGCAGGCATCAATCGCAATAGTCAACGCTAAGGTTTTCGAAAAGACGGTCTCGAAGGAGAAGGAATACCTCAGGATTTTTCAGACAGTCACAAAGGCGATAAGCTCATCCCTTCAGCTTAAAGAGGTACTTGACCTTATAGTCAGGACGCTCCCTGATGCTATGAGGCTAAAGGCAGCGACCATAAGGCTGCTTGATGAAGCAGGTGAAAGGCTTGAGCTTGTTGCAGCCCATGGACTGAGTGAGAGATACCTCAGCAGGGGGCCTGTTGATATGGAAGAGAACATTCGTGAGGCCTTGCACGAAAAGCCTGCAGCGATCTTTGATGTCCCGACAGACCCCCGTGTCAACTACAGAAAGGAGGCAGAGCTTGAAGGGATTAAGAGCATGCTCACGCTTCCGATAATAGCCCGCAGCAAGGTTACGGGAATCCTGAGGCTGCTCACAGCAGAACCGAGGCATTTCAGCCGGCAGGATATTGATTTTGCAGCAGCACTTGCTGAACAGTGCGGGACTGCTATAGAGAATGCGAGGATGTATGAGAGGCAGTACAGGGAGGCCCGGTATCTGAGCGTGCTCTCGAGCATAGCGAATGCCGTGAGCTCGACCCTCAGCCTCAGGGAAATAATGGAGATGGTTGTAGGCAAAATAACCCTTGCCCTGAATTCAGAAGCAGCAACGCTCAGGCTTCTTGACCCTTCACGCAAGAGGCTTGATTTGGTTGCAGCGCAAGGGTTAAGTGAGAAGTACCTGAACAAGGGTCCTGTAGATGCTGATAAAAGTGTAGCAGAGGCGCTTGACGGACGGCCTGTCGCTATCTATGACGTCCCTAACGACCCGAGGATTGTATACAGGGATGAGGCGAGGGAAGAGGGTATATGCAGCATGCTCGTCATACCAATGCTCTTACGGGGCAGTGTTATCGGAGTCCTCAGGATCCTGACAAAGAAATACAGGGCCTTTAGCAATGATGAGATCGAATTTGCCACAGCGCTGGCAGAACAGGCAGCAATAGCCATAGAGTACGCCATGGCGCTTGACTCAAGGAAATAAACCCTGATAGAATGTCAAAGGCATTCTATCAGGGTTTATCATCAGGGGAAATACTCCTCTCTATCAGCGGTAATTATCTATGTTGTCGTTAAAGGCCGAGCGTTTCTGTAAGTCTTTTCTTCTGTTTTTCTATCGCCTTCTGGCCCTGCTCAAGTGTTGTGAGTATCTCCTTCTTTGCGTTCCCTGAGATCTCTATGCCCCGCTCAATAATATCCGAGGCCTTTTCCTTTATATCGCTCGTGAAGTCATTAACGCTCTCTATTGTATCCTCGACAAGATCAACGGCGTTCCTCTTTATTTTTTTCGCTGCCTTTGATATGTCCTTTCTTGTCTCAGCGCCTGATTTGGGTGCAAAGAGGATCGCAACAGCAGCACCGACAAGCCCGCCCAGCAAAAATGCACCTGCGATTCTGGTAGATTCGTTTCTCATGATAGCCTCCGGTTAATTATTGTTCTTGCTTCCAGATTAATACGAAAAGAGCATAAAGTCAAATCAAAAAATAAGCAGGGGGAAAGTAAGCTTTATAGGATATAGCGCACTCAGTAATCCGCCTGCACGTATTGGCCTGCTATTGTCCGGGACTGGCGTGCAGGGTATCGAGTTCCCTGGCATCTTCAAGCCTCACTATGCTGCCGTTTTTCAAAAGGTATACAACCTGCTTTATCTGTGCGTTCTGTATCATCCTCTTGCAGAGGAGGCAGGGCCTCCCCTCGGCAAAGGAATCATCAGGCTCGGTCCCTGCTATATATATTGACGCATCCTTCATGCGCTCGGGTGAGCCGTTGATGATAGCGTTCTGCTCTGCGTGCACAGCCTCGCAGAGTTCATACCGCTCGCCTGCTGGCACCTTGAGCTCTTCCCTCCTGCAGGTGCCCCGGTCTATGCAGTTGACAGAACCCCTCGGCGAGCCGTTGTATCCTGTGCTGATGATGACATTGTCCTTGACTATGACTGCGCCATACCTGCGCCTGAGGCATGTTGCCCTTGAAGATACAACCTTTGCGATCTCAATGAAATACTCATCCCATGAAGGCCTGTGGGCCGGTTTCTTCCCGTTGTTGCCGCTCATAGCAGAAAGACCTCCTAACTGCATTTTGTAAAGCCGCAGTTACGGCATATAGCGCAGCCTTCGGCGTGCTCTACTGCCCCGCCGCATTCCGGGCAGGCGCCGATGAGCATTATCGGGCCTTTCCCTTTGTGGCCGTTGCCGTTGCCCTTAGTATGGACAAAGTTGTATTTCTCCATTGCCTTTGCGATAGCGTCAGAGCATGAGAGTATCTTCCCCCCATTGCACCAGGCAGGCTGGTGACAGGATATGCCCTTGAGCTGTTTCATGATCTCTTCAGGCTCGATGTTCGACCTGAAGGCGAGTGACACGAGCCTGCCTATCGCCTCTGCCTGGCTTGCAGCGCATCCGCCTGCCTTGCCCATTGAGGTGAAGAGCTCAAACAACTGGCCGTTCTCGTCCTCGTTTATTGTGACATAGATGTTGCCGCATCCTGTCTGTATCAGCCGTGTTGCGCCCTTTATGACCTCAGGTCTCTTCCTCGGGATTATCTTGGCTTGCCGGCTGCCGGCTTGAGGCTGCTGACTCTCCTCTTTTGTCTTGCCTGTCGAGAGCACCTGTTCCTCCCTCGACCCGTCCCGGTAAACAGTGACTCCCTTGCATCCGAGGTCGTATGCGAGCAGATAAACTTCCTCAACATCCTTTGGCGTTGCATTGTGCGAGAAGTTCACGGTCTTAGAAGCTGCATTGTCAATATATCTCTGGAAAGCGGCCTGCATCTTTATGTGCTCAACCGGTGTAATGTCGTGCGCAGTCACGAACAGGGCCTTGAGGTCTGAGGGTATCTCGTCAAAACCGCTGATACTCCCTGAATCAGCTATCCTCTCCATGAGCCCCCTCTCGAGGAAACCCATCTCCCTCGCTATCTCCTCAAACAGGTGATTTACTTCTATGAGTTTTGTCCCCTCCATCACAGTCCTTACATATGAGACCGCAAAGAGAGGCTCGATGCCTGAGGAACAGCCTGCGATTATCGAGAGGGTGCCTGTCGGAGCAATAGTGGTGGTAGTCGCATTCCTTATTTTGATCTTTCCGTCATATACGCTTCCTTTATGGTTCGGGAAAGTACCGCGCTCTTCAGCAAGCGCTGCTGAGGCGCCGCGTGCCTCGTTCTGCATGAAGCCCATAACCTTTTCTGCTGTCTGTACAGCCTCATGGGAGTTGTATGGAATTCCGAGATGTATCAACATGTCTGCCCAGCCCATGACACCGAGGCCTATCTTCCTGTTCGCCTTTGTCATCTCCCCGATTATCTCGAGGGGATACTTGTTTACGTCTATCACATTGTCGAGGAAGTGCACTGCCTTCCATGTGGTCTCCTTCAATCTCTGCCAGTCAACATCTTTCTTCATCCTGCAGCCTGCACCCTCCACACCCCTGACCATCTTTGAGAGGTTTATGGATCCGAGGTTGCATGATTCATAGGGCAGGAGCGGCTGTTCTCCACAAGGGTTTGTAGATTCTATCTCTCCGGACTGGGGGGTCGGATTGAATGCATTCAGCCTGTCGAGAAAGACTATGCCGGGTTCACCGTTCTTCCAGGCGTGGTCGACTATAAGGTTAAAGATCTCTTTTGCCCTGAGTTTCTTCACTGCCTGTTTTGTCCTCGGGTTGATGAGGTCGTATTCGAGGTCTTTTTCGAGCGCATTCATAAAATCCTCGGTCAGCCCGACCGATATATTGAAGTTGTTCAGCTTTGCATTGTCATCCTTGCATTTTATGAACTCTATGATGTCAGGGTGGTCGACCCTCAGCAGCCCCATGTTTGCGCCGCGTCTTGTCCCTCCCTGTTTTACAGCCTCTGTTGCAGCATCAAAGACTGTCATAAAGGATATCGGACCCGATGATATGCCCTTAGTTGAGCCGACAACATCGCCGTTCGGCCTGAGCCTCGAAAAACTGAAGCCTGTGCCTCCGCCTGATTTGTGTATGATAGCAGCGTTTTTTACAGCATCGAATATCGATTCCATTTTGTCATCAACAGGGAGCACAAAGCATGCGCTGAGCTGGCCGAGCCTCCTGCCTGCATTCATGAGGGTCGGACTGTTTGGAAGGAATTCGAGTGCAGCGGTCATCTCATAAAATTCATCCCCGACCCTTGCGACCTCATCAGCGGTCTTGCCGTAGTTAAGGTCAGCAGATGCCACATGACTTGAAACACGCCTGAATAGCTCTTCAGGGGTCTCGACAACATTCCCCTCTGAGTTCTTCTTTAGATACCTTTTTTCGAGCACCTTTAAGGCGTTTTGAGACAGATTAAGGCTGAGTACTGCCATCGCTTCCTCCTTGTTGATAGTTATAAATGGTCATAAAATAAAGGCGTATCAATGGTTACTTAAACAAGATATATTGTGTTATTAGCCTATTTTTACTAATTAAACCACAATATATTGTGTCTGTCAAGAAGAAAATGAGAAACATTGTAACCTTTTGATTTATAAGTCTTATTTCTGTGAAAACGCTGTTGGGTGATTGTTAACCGGAATTGAGTGCTAAACAATCCCCTTTTTAAGAATATCATGAAGGTGGATAATCCCTTTTGGCCTTCCTTCTTCATCAGAGACCACAAGGGAGGTTATTGAGTGGCTTTCCATAATGGACAAGGCCTTTGCTGCGAGTTCGTCTTCTGAGATAGTCTTTGGGTTTCTTGACATAACTTCACCTGCCTTCATATCAAAAAACGCCTTGCCCCATTTCTGTATGCCGCGCCTGAGGTCACCGTCAGTAAGAATGCCGAGCAGCTTGTTATCTGTACCTGCGACTGTAGTCATGCCAAGCCTCTTGGATGATATCACCATAACTGCATCTGTCATAGATACATCCGGAGGGACGACCGGAAGGGCATCTCCGGTATGCATAAGGTCTTTAACTTTTATGAACAGTTTTTTGCCCAGACTGCCGCCTGGATGGAAAAATGCGAAGTCCTCTTCTTTGAATCCCCTTTTCTGCAAAAGGGCAACTGCAAGGGCATCACCCATAGCCATAGTTGCGGTTGTTGATGCAGTCGGGACTATGCCGAGCGGACACGCCTCCTCCTTGACAGAGACATCGATATTCAGGTCAGCCTCCCTTGACAGGACCGAGCCGGGGTTCCCTGTTATTGATATGAGCGTGACATTAAACCTCTTTAAGAAAGGCATGAGGGAGACTATCTCTTCTGTGTCACCGCTGTTCGAGATCGCTATCACCACATCGTCTGATGTGACCATGCCGAGGTCTCCGTGGCTCGCCTCAGCAGGGTGGAGAAAGAATGCCGGTGTTCCTGTGGACGCGAGAGTGGCAGCTATTTTTTTCCCGACAAGCCCGGACTTGCCCATGCCTGTGACAACGACCCTGCCTTTGCTTTTGAAGATGACCTCAACAGCCTTTTCGAAACTAACATCGAGCTTGTATTCGAGCGCAGATATAGCACCTGCCTCTATTCTCAAAACCCTCTTGGCGATCTCGATGATATCTTCCATTTGTGTTTAGCGGTCTGCCTTCAAAAGGTCATGAATAGAACGTATGGTCTTCAGCAAGCCCTGAACCTCATCCAGCCTTATCATATTTGGGCCGTCGCAGAGCGCTTTTTCAGGCTCGTGGTGCACCTCCATAAAAAACCCGTCAACCCCTGTTGCCGCAGCTGCCCTCGCCAGAGGCGCTGCAAATTCCCTCTGTCCCCCTGATGAACTGCCTGAGCCTCCCGGAAGCTGAAGGCTGTGCGTGACATCGAATATCACCGGATAGCCAAAGGAACGCATTATCGGGAACGCCCTGAAGTCCACAACAAGATTGTTATATCCAAAAGATGTCCCCCTTTCAGTGATGGTGAGGTTCTCGTTCCCTGTTGATACGAATTTATCGATAATATTCTTTATGTCCCAGGGTGCAAGGAACTGCCCTTTTTTTATATTGACAGGCTTGCCTGTGTTTGATGCAGCAATTATAAGGTCGGTCTGCCTGCATAGGAATGCCGGCAACTGGAGCATGTCGAGCACCTCTGATGCCGTCCTGACCTCCTCGACTGAATGCACGTCTGAAATTATCGATATATCGAGTCTGCTCTTGATATCAGCCAGCAGCCTTAGTCCCTTATCAATGCCCGGGCCCCTGTATGACCTTATTGACGTGCGGTTTGCCTTGTCATATGAGCACTTGAATATCAGGGGCAGCCCGGCCTCAGAACATATCTCTTTGAGCCTTTCTGCAGTCCTGAAGGTTGTGTCACGGTCTTCTATGACGCATGGACCGGCAATTATCAGAGGTGGGTTATCCCCTCCCACAACTACCTTTGATATCTTGACAGTATGCGTCATCTTATTAAGTGCTTCCCTCTATTCTTCATAAGGGAAAAGCGACCTTCTCTCCTTGAGTGAGGCGCCTATGAATGCCTTGAAGAGAGGGTGCGGCTCTGTCGGCCTTGACTTGAATTCAGGATGGAACTGGCATCCGAGAAACCATGGATGGTCCTCTATCTCTATGATCTCGACGAGCTCGCTGTCAGGGCTCGCCCCGCTTATCTTCATCCCGAGCTTCGAGAGTATGCCCCTGTACGCATTGTTGAATTCATACCTGTGCCTGTGGCGTTCGAATATCTCCTTCTGGTTGTATGCCTTCCGGGCTATTGTACCGTCCACGATAATGCACGGATATGCGCCGAGCCTCATTGTCCCGCCCTTTTCAGAGGTATCGCTCCTCACCTCTGTCCTGCCCTTCCTGAAGTCATACCACTTCTCCATGAGGTATATAACAGGGTCTTTTGCGTTAAAGTCGAATTCAGTGCTGTTTGCCTGCAAGCCGCATACATTTCTTGAGAACTCTATAACAGCGCACTGCATGCCGAGGCATATGCCGAAGAACGGTATCTTCTTCTCCCGCGCATATCTCACAGCCTCTATCTTGCCCTCTATGCCCCTGTAGCCAAAACCGCCGGGCACAAGTATGCCGTCGACCTCGGAGAGGAACTTCTCGGGACCGTGAACCTCTATCTCTTCTGAGTCGACCCACTGGAGGAATACCCTTGCGTCATTAGCTATGCCGCCATGGACAAGCGCCTCTGTCAGGCTCTTATAGGAGTCCTTGAGCCCTACATACTTGCCTACTATCGCTATTGTCACCTCGTCCCTCGGCTCCTTCAGTCTCCTCGCAATGTCCTTCCACTGACTGAGGTCTGTCTCTCCTGAAACGAGGTTCAGTTTTTTTGCGATAAGATAATCGAGGCCTTCTGAATTGAGGGCAAGAGGGACTTCATATATAGTGTCAACATCTATTGCTCCTATTACTGCATCGACATCGAGGTTGCAGAAGAGGGCTATCTTCTTCTTTGTCTCCGGAGGCAGTGGCATGTCAGCCCTGCAGAGGAGCACATCCGGCTGGATACCTATTGCCTGAAGCTCCTTGACACTGTGCTGTGTGGGCTTTGTCTTTATCTCACCCGCGGTCTTGATATAAGGCACGAGCGTGAGATGCACGTAAAGGACGTTCTCCCTTCCGACGTCATAACGCATCTGCCTTATCGCCTCGAGGAACGGCAGGCTCTCGATGTCTCCTATAGTCCCTCCGATCTCGACGATAACGACATCGTTGTTGTCGCTCACTGACTTGATGGCCTGCTTGATCTCATCAGTTATATGCGGCACGACCTGTACTGTCTCGCCGAGGTAATCGCCGCGCCTCTCTTTTGTGATCACATTGTTGTAGATCTTGCCTGTAGTGTAATTGTTCTGCTGCGAAGTCCTTATATGAGTAAACCTTTCGTAGTGGCCGAGGTCAAGGTCTGTCTCTGCTCCGTCGTCCGTCACAAAGACCTCGCCGTGCTGGAACGGGCTTAAGGTGCCCGGGTCAATATTGATATAGGGGTCAAGCTTCTGTAGAGTGACCTTGAGCCCCCTTGCCTCGAGCAAGGCCCCCATTGCAGCAGCAGCTATCCCCTTGCCGAGAGATGATACAACACCGCCTGTTACGAATATGAACTTAGTCATTCCTCAGCCCTCTCCAGATCTTGAGGGGTATCAACCCCTATAGTTTCGAATACCGTCTCTTTAACCTTTATCCTGAAATTATTCTCCAATGCCCTGAGCTGTTCGAGTCTCTCTGTCTCCTCAAGTTTCGACTGTTTCATTGCAGTAAGATTCAGGAGCACATCCCGCCTGTAGCTGTAAATCCCTATATGCTTGAACATAAACAGTTCGGAAGTCCGGAAGTCAGGAAGTCCGGAAGTAATAGTACAGGATTTTTTTTCTTCCGCGCTTCCGCGCTTCAGCACTTCCACACTAAATAAATCCCTGTGATACGGTATCGGCGACCTCGAAAAATAGAGCGCAAACCCCTCTTCATTAAACACAACCTTTACAACATTCGGGTCCGTTATCTCTTCTGAGTCCGTTATCCTCTTTGCGAGTGTCCCGATATCAGCCCTGTTGTCGGAGAGGAGGCCTATGACAGCGTCTATCATTTCAGGTCTTATCATAGGCTCGTCGCCCTGAACATTCACAATTATATCACAGTCTATCTTCCGTGCAACCTCTGCGACCCTGTCGGTCCCTGACGCATGGTCTCCTGACGTCATCTCTGCCCTGCCGCCGAAGGAGAGCACGCATTCTAAGATGGTCTCGCTGTCAGTTGCGACAATAACATCACCTGCAAGCCTTGAGCCCTTTGATCTCTCATAGACATGCTGTATAAGGGGTTTGCCTTTTAGGAGGGAGAGGGGCTTTCCCGGAAAACGGGTCGAAGCATAGCGTGCAGGTATAACAATGACGACTGACATAAGCTTTATGCGTCAATTATATCAC
>CAKKPH010000117.1 GCA_919901585.1 Thermodesulfovibrionales bacterium
TTCGTCCACTGCCATGCTCAGGTCAGCAAGCAGTGCGGTGCCGAAATCGCTCTTGCCCTCAAGCACACTGTCAACAGGCATAAAGCCGGGGCCGCCGGGTCTTATCCTCAGATCAATCCCTTCTTCAAGGTACCAGCCCTTGTCGAGCGCTACATAATAGCCGGCGAACTGAGCCTGTGCGAACCACTGCAACTGCAGGGTGACTGTCTGCTGCTGGAATGTAGTCGTTGTTGTTGCGCAGGAATTGATTAAGATCAGGCCTGACAGTAATGCAAAAAGGCTCAGTGTCTTGCTCAAGATGTAAAATCTCCTGATTGACTTTGCCATTTTCCCCTCCCGGTGAACGGAATTATACATTCTGTAGTTAGTCTATCACATATTCAGGGTTTTCTGAACCGCTAAATTAGGAGACAAAATGAGCGGTGCAAAATCATCCATGGCGCTAAAGTTGTATAATCTTATATGGCAGAAGAGACCGTAACCATAAACACCCTCATAAAGAAAGTCCAGTCTTACAGCCGCGATTTTGATGTCGAGGTTCTCAAAAAGGCTTACTTCTTTTCGAGGGAGGCCCATTGCAGCCAGACCAGGATCGAGGGTTCACCTTACATAAACCATCCGCTTGCAGTTGCAGACATACTCTCCGATATGAAGATGGACATATCAGGCATAGCTGCAGGTCTTCTGCACGACACCATAGAAGACACAGGCACTTCAGTTAAGGATATAAAAGATATATTCGGGGATGAGATATCCTTCCTCGTAGGCTCGCTCACAAAACTCAGCAGGCTCGAATTCATGACAAAGGAGGAGGCACAGGCCGAGAATTTCAGGAAGATGCTCCTTGCGATGTCAGAGGACATAAGGGTCATAATAATAAAGTTTGCCGACAGGCTCCACAACATGAGGACTTTGCAGTACCTCCCTGACAACAAGAGGCAGCGGATCGCAACAGAGACCCTCGAGATATATGCCCCGATCGCAAACAGGCTCGGGGTCGGGTGGCTAAGAATTGAGTTTGAAGACCTCAGTTTCAAATACCTGATGCCGGACCTCTATGATGAGCTTGTCAAAAAGGTCACAAAAAGAAAAGAAGAGCAGGAAGGCTATCTCGAAGAGATCAAGGGCATTATCGAAAGCAAACTGAAAGAAGAAGGCCTCCATGGAAAGGTTACAGGCAGGATCAAGCACAATTACGGCATCTATCAGAAGATGCAGAGGCAGAGGATAACCTTTGACGAAATACATGATGTCATGGGTCTGAGGATAATCACCGACACAAACGCAAACTGCTATACGATCATGGGCCTTATACATTCTTTATGGACCCCCATCCCGGGCAGGTTCAAGGACTATATAGCCATGTCTAAATCAAATATGTACCAGTCCCTGCATACCACAGTTGTAGGGCCGAAGGGCGAAAGGGTGGAGTTCCAGATAAGAACCGAGGAAATGCACCGGATAGCAGAGGAAGGGATTGCAGCCCACTGGAGATACAAAGAAAAAGAGAGCATAGAAGACAAGGACAGCCGCTATATAGCATGGCTCCGGGACCTAATCCACTCACAAAAAGACCTGCGCGACGCAAGGGAGTTCCTTGAGGCTGTCAAGGGTGAGGTCGTCCCGGAAGTTGTCTATGTATTTACACCCAAGGGAGAGATAAAGGAGTTGCCTGTCGGCTCGACACCCATTGACTTTGCCTATAGCATCCACACGCAGATCGGCCACAAGTGTATAGGAGCCAAGATCAACGGCAGGATAGTGCCGCTGAGGTATCAGCTCAGGAACGGCGACACCATAGAGATAATAACATCTTCTGCACACGGCCCGAGCAGGGATTGGTTGAAGTTCGTTGTCTCCCAGAGGGCAAAGAGCAGGATAAAACAATGGATAAAGACAGAAGAGAGGAAACAGAGCATAGAACTCGGCACAAGGCTTCTTGATACAGAGATGAAAAAACATCACCTCAAGGTCTCCGGACTCAAGGCCGGAGAGATGCAGGCTATTGCCAAGGCCTTCAGCATGCAGTTATGGGACGACCTGCTTATGTCAGTGGGATACGGCAAAATCTCTCCCCATCAGGTAGTCAACAGGCTCTTACCTGAGAAACCGCATGAAGAGGTTGCGCATAAGACTGCAAAACCCCATAAGGAGCAGAAAGGCATAAGCATTAAAGGCATCGACCGCATTCTCTATAACACAGCCAAATGCTGTTTTCCCCTGCCGGGCGACAGTCTCATCGGCTTTGTCACAAGGGGCAAGGGCGTCACGATCCACAGGAAGGACTGCCCGAACCTCGAAAGACTTGCTCTTGATGATGCGAGGCTTGTTGATGTTGACTGGGCGTCTTCTGATGAATCGACCTCAACAGCAAGGCTCATTATAGAGGCAGTCGATAAGCCGGGAGTCCTTGCAAATCTCAGCTCCGCAATATCGGCCATGGAAATAAACATAACCCAGATGGAGGCCACTACAACGCAGGACGGGAAGGCACGTATCGTGTTTAATATTGATGTAAAGGACAGGGGCCAGATCGCAAGCCTTATGCAGAAGATAGCACAGGCAGACGGTGTCATAAGGGTCAGGAGATAATTCCAAAAACGCACCTGTTTTGTGTTATATTAGTAAATTATTAATTGAAAGGTTTTTAGCTTGAAAAACAAAAAAACAAAATCAACGCTTATATCTATTATTTCAGCAGCGATATTTATAATCCCTTTCCTTCTTGCCCCATATGCAATATCCTTTACCGGCTGCGAAGAGGATTGCCAGAAGTGCCACAGCCTCAGTAATGAAGAGGTCAATCTTATACTTAAAAAAATGCAGGCTGCTGATGCCAAAATACTTAAGACGCAGATGAGCCCTGTCAGAGGGCTCTGGGAGGTCTCGATTGATCACAAGGGACAACGCGGGTTGCTGTATATTGATTTCTCTAAAAAATATCTCGTGACAGGCTCGATAATCGAGGTTAATGCAGCGATAAACAAGACAAAGGAAAGGATTGATGAGCTAAACAAGGACAAAAAGATAAATCCTGCAAGCATCCCACTTAAAGATGCCCTTGTGCTCGGGAGCAATGCTGCCACTAAGAAAGCTATCGTATTTACTGACCCTGACTGACCGTACTGCGGCAAACTTCATCAGGAGATGAAGAAGGTGATAGAAAAGAGGATGGACATTGCGTTTTATGTGAAACTCTTTCCATTAAAGATGCACAAAGACGCATACTGGAAATCAAAGAGCATTGTCTGCAACAAATCGCTCAAGCTCCTTGAGGACAACTTCGAGAACAAGCCGATACCAAAAAGCGACTGCAAGACCACAGAGGTTGATGACAACATAAAATTTGCTGAAAAGAACGGCATATCAGGAACTCCCACAATCATACTGCCTGACGGGTCTGTCTATTCAGGGACTACAGACGCTGAGAAGCTTATCAAAATGATAGATGAAGCCACCCCTGCAAAAGCGCCCAAGCCGTCAGCAAAGTAAGCTTTATAGTACCAACACCGAATGAAGAATAGCCTGACCCCCTGAACAAGAACACTTTTGGCTATGACCATTTCAGCAGACACTCCCTGTAATGCCTCCGGATGCTGCCTGCGAAATCCCCAGAGCCTCTCCATATCTTTTAAGGCATAGCAAGTACCAAGCATTTACTAATGAGTTCATTAGTATCTTATCTGGGAGTATAATAGGTATATCATGGATACTGAATGGTTAAGAGGTGTTAATCCAATACTCCTGGCACTTGTTGCGACACTTTTCACATGGGGAGTTACCGCTTTAGGCTCCGCAATGGTGTTTTTCTTTAAATCTTTAAATAATAGAATACTCAATGCAATGCTTGGATTCGCTGCCGGTGTTATGATGGCGGCAAGTTATTGGTCTTTACTAAAACCTGCAATCGAAATGGCTGAAGTGAATGGTGGAATATCCTGGATGCCGGCAGTTATTGGTTTTTTATCTGGTGGTGCTTTTTTGCTAATCATCGACAAGATATTGCCGCATTTACACATTGGGCTCGAATCTCAGAATGCGGAGGGGTTAAAGACATCCTGGCAACGAAGCACATTGCTGATTTTGGCAATAACACTGCATAACATTCCTGAAGGGCTTGCAGTAGGAGTCGCCTTTGGTGCGTTAGCTAATATCTGGACTCCTGCGGTATTTGGAAGCGCAATTGCACTTGCTTTTGGAATTGGATTGCAAAATTTTCCTGAAGGAGCTGCGATATCAATTCCTTTAAGGCGCGAAGGGTTTTCGAGGTTAAAGGCATTTTGGTATGGACAGTTATCCGGTATTGTTGAACCAATAGCGGGTGTAGCGGGGGCACTGTCAGTATTGCTGATAAAACCATTGCTGCCCTATGCTCTTTCATTTGCCGCAGGTGCAATGATTTTTGTAGTTGTTGAAGAGCTAATTCCTGAATCTCAAAGGGGAAATGAAACTGACATGTCAACTGTTGGCGCAATGATCGGATTTGCGGTCATGATGTTTCTTGATGTAGCTTTGGGATAAAACATAGGAATAAGAAGGTCAGTCAACAGGGTCAGGCATGATTTACAATAGAAGTCGACAAACCCTATGCCGGCAAGAAGGAACAGCCCATGAACAAAGTATACACCATATTCTCAGAATTATTGAAGCTTCGTCCGGTAGAGGAGTCAAATGGTGTCAGCCCTTGAAACTTGAATTAATCTTTTCAATACGTTTCGACAAC
>CAKKPH010000118.1 GCA_919901585.1 Thermodesulfovibrionales bacterium
TATCAAGAGCTGAACCCCAATGCACAAAAAAGCCTACATCAGGAATATGCACCCACAGCTTGTACCCATGCTCTGTCAGCTTTATAGAGACTGCATCATCAAAGTCTCTGGCACGTTCACCGTCGATCGTGACAGTCGTGAGGTTTCTCAGGTCTTTCCTCCTGCCCTTAATATCCCTGCCGGTCCCGATAGAAACAGCCATAGCCTCATCATGCAGGTCCTTAGGGAATCTGCGGGGCAGGTTAAACTCCTCGATTATTGCCTCAACTTCTGACTTCGGGTCCTCCGGCCTTTTAATTATCTTCACAATCCTGCCTGAAGGCGGCCTCTTGTCTGTCGGATAAGCGGTGATCTCAGCAATCACATTATCGCCGTCTTTTGCCCTGTTCCTGTCAGAAGGTGATATATAAAGGTCAAAAGGTATTGACTTGTTCTTTGGCCTGACATAGCAGGCTGTCTTCGTAGTCTCAAGCCTGCCTATGACCCTCGTGGAGGCCCTTTCAATAATCCTTATGATCCTGCCTTCGCGCCTCTGCCAGTTCTCGATCCTCGCAATAACCCTGTCGTTGTTCATTGCACCAAATTTCGACCTGGCAGGGATAAATACGTCACGTTCCCCGGGCTTCTCAAGTATCAAAAAGCCGTATCCGTCCCTGTGCGCCTCAAAGTACCCTGTGACAAGGTTCATCTCTTCTGACAAGCCGTAGAGCCCCTTGCGGGTTATTGCGATGTCACCGCTCCTTGCCATCTGCATGAGGAGGTGTTTCAATGCCCTTGACTCTGAAGGACTGAGCCTCATCAGGGAAGATATCTCTTTGAAGCTGAGCGGCCTCTTTGTCTTTTCGCGGAAAAAGGCGAGGACAGACTCTTTATTCACCATTCAATCACCACAGACAGATTATAACAGAAAGCGACCTTGAAACCCGGTTTTTTTCTGCAACCATTCTGTTATCTGTTATAATTGATAACTATGTCTGCCACAGAAGAAAGAAACCCTGTATCAGAGGATATCGATATTCTGCCGACATCCGAAATCCTTCGGATAATGAACGAGGAAGACGCATTCGTCCTTAAAGCGGTAAGGGCTGCAATCCCTTCAATAACAACGGCAGTTGATGAGGCAGCAGGCGTCGTCATTAATGGCGGCAGGATATTCTATGCAGGCGCAGGCACAAGCGGGAGGCTCGGAGTGCTTGACGCCTCCGAAATTCCGCCGACTTTCAGCGCGCCGCACGATTTGCTTCAGCCAATAATTGCAGGTGGCGACAAGGCGCTGAGGTCTGCTGTCGAGGGCGCAGAGGACGATACAGAGGCAGGCAGGGATGCAGCCTCTTCTGTTACTGACAGGGATTTTGTGCTCGGCATCTCTGCAAGCGGCACCACGCCATTTGTCTTATCATTTTTGTCGGCATCAAAGGATAAAGGCGCAAGCTGCTGGCTGCTCACATGCAACGAGACAGCAGTCAGCTCCGAACTCCGAACTCCGAACTCCGAACTCCGAACTTTTACTATAGACGGGATTATAAAAATCCTGACCGGCCCTGAGATAATCGCCGGCTCTACGAGGCTGAAGGCAGGCACTGCGACAAAGCTTGCACTTAATATGTTCTCGACGGTTGTAATGATAAAGCTCGGAAGGGTCTATAAAGGATGGATGGTCGATGTATCTCCTTCAAACAAAAAGCTTATCAGGAGGGCAGAGGATATAATAATGCAGGTAACAGGCTGCAGCAGGGAAGATGCATCAGGCTGCCTCAGGCTCTCTGAGATGAGGACTAAGGCTGCAATCGTTATGAAATCAAAAGGTGTCACAATAAAGGAGGCGGAGAAGCTGCTGAAGGAAGCAGACGGTTCGCTCAGAAGGATTATAGGATAAATATATGGAGGTTAAATAACAATGGGAGCTCTGGATTTTATAAAAGGACTCCTCTCAGGCAAGGAGAGAGGATTAAGGGAGCAGGTCAGGGGGATACGCAGCTTGTCTGGCGCCGATGCAGAGAGGGAGCTCGGCCTGATCCTCTATAATATCTGCGTTGAGTCTGCTTCTTCTTTTGTAAATCAGGAACTGAACAGGGGCGACTCGCCATTCAGGGGACTCCAAAAGCATAGGTTCTTCCATGAAATTGCCCTGCTGACATTCTGGCTCGCTGAGAAGGGAGTCATCGGCAACAGAAAAAACATAACTGAAGAGATCCAGAGGAACTACCTCAAGTCAATAAATTTCCATCTTGCGCACGATGACGGCCAAGATGCATTCCATTCCAGATATAAATCTTACTACAGTACATGGGACGATGTTACAGGCCACCAGGATCTGTTCGGCATGAAGGCAGCAGGGTATATCTTTGAGGAGATTAAAGAAGAGAGCAACAGGCCTGATATCACGTTCTGGCTGATCGTATACTCGGACGATACATTGAAAAAACTGATACGTTTTAAGAGACTGCTGAAAGAATCCGGGGTCAGGCTAAAACAGCCGACAGGCAGGTGACCTATAACACCTTCTCCCTCTTGACCGCATCAGCGACCCTTGCCACCCTGACCATCTCCTTCACGTCATGCACCCTTATAATGTTGGCTCCGTTCATTACCGCTATGGCTACTGCAGCAGCAGTCCCTTCAAAGCGCTCTGAAGCAGGCAGATCACCTAATATCTTCCCTATGAACGCTTTTCTCGACGGTCCTGCCAAAAGGGGTTTCCCAAGCAAGGCAAACTCATTAAGGTTTTTCAGTATCTCAAGGTTGTGGTCAAATGTCTTGCCAAAGCCTATGCCCGGGTCTATGATTATCATATCTTCCTTTATGCCGGATTCAACAGCAAGCCTTATACTTCCTCTCAGATAATCCATGATCTCGGGGATGAGCGCTTCATACACAGGGTTGACCTGCATATCCTTTGGCTTCCCCTTTATATGCATTATCACAACAGGCACCTTGTATCGGGCGACAACCTTTGGCATCTCCGGGTCAGACCTCAGCCCGCTTATATCATTAACTATGGACGCACCTGCACCCAGTGCCCTCTCTGCAACAGCTGGTTTATAGGTGTCTATCGATATGGGAATATTGACCTTTTTGGCAAGTATTTCTATGACAGGGATTGTTCGCCTTATTTCCTCATCTAAGCTCACAGGTTCTGATCCCGGCCTGGTAGACTCCCCGCCTATATCGATTATGTCCGCTCCTTCATCTGCCAGCCTCAGCGCATGCTCAACTGCAACATCCCTATGATAGTAAAGCCCGCCGTCAGAGAACGAGTCGGGAGTGACATTAAGGACCCCCATTATGCAGGTCTTATTGCTGAAGTCCAATGAAAAACCTGCCCATGCGAGTTTCATAATGAGCCTAACTCAGCTTATGCCTGAGACAGAAGTCCTGTCTTATTTATCCTCAGCAAGTTCCTTTGGGGTATAGGGCAACTGGTCTGTCTCATAGAACGCTATTATCCTTGCGTTCTGGTATCTCATATTGTCCTCCCTGCCGGTATTCTTAGGGCTGTACATATCACCGGTGCCGTACATCTTATAGAACTGGTAAGGGACATTCACAAGATACTGCCGGATCAGGCCGGATACGGCATTGGCCCGGTCAGTTGCGAGCTTGCGATTCTTTGCCGAGTCTCCAGTGGCAGAGGCGCTTCCTATGGAAACAAACAATATCTTGCGTCCCTTGCTCTCCCTTGAAAGGAAATCAATAAACCTTACAAGCCTGCTGTATTCTGTTGAGTTCTTCTTTATCCTGCTCGAACCTGTATGGAAGAATATCGTTATCTCGCCTGTACCGTGCCTTCTCGAAAGCTGCTCTATCATACTGATCGTCATCTTTGCCGTATTATCAAGCTTCTGGCTCGCATCGAGAAGCTTCAGGGTATTGTCCTCTATCCTCTGGCTTGACGCCTCGAGTCTCTGGGTTGACTTCTTCAAAGTCTCCTGATTTTCGAGGGATTTTGCGCCTGTATCCTTGAGCTTGTCAAGTTCATCCAGCGTCATGTTATGGGATTCGATAGATACCTCTGCAAGCGTATCTGCCTGCTCCTTTGATGCTGCGCCTGTTATAGTCCCTCTCGGGAATTCTACGATCCTTGAAGCACCGGTATTATCCCTCATACGGTAATGCCTCGGCTCTCCTGCACAACCTGCGATAAAAACAAGGGCTAAAAAAACAAAGGCAATCCTTTTGATCATTGAACACCTCCGTGAACTTCCGTTATTATATTTTCTCTGTCATGCTCCGCGTCCTTCGACTCCTTAATTAAGTCATCTATCTCAAGGCCATTCATTGTCTCTTTTTCGAGGAGTGACTTTGCAAACGCCTCAAGCAGGTAGTAATTGTCGGACAGAAGCCTCTTAGAATCCTCGTACGCTCCTGTAACGATATTCCTCACCTCATCGTCTATCTCTTCAGCTATCTTCTCACTATAGTCCTTGTGTTTAGCTATCTCCCTGCCAAGGAAAATATGTTCATCCTTTTTCCCGAATGTAAGAGGGCCGAGTTTCTCGCTCATGCCCCATTCAGTGACCATCCTTCTCGCAAGGTCTGTTGCGCGCTCAAGGTCATTGCCTGCGCCTGTTGTCATGTGGTGCAGGGCGATCTCTTCTGCAGCCCTCCCGCCGAGAAGCACCATGAGGGCCTTGAGAAGGTAATCCTTTGAATAGGTGTACCTGTCATCCAGCGGGAGCTGCTGTGTCACGCCCAATGCCCGGCCCCGGGGTATTATGCTCACCTTGTGTATAGGGTCAGTGCCCGGCGTCAGCCTTGCAACAAGTGCATGTCCTGACTCGTGGAATGCGGTGTTCTTCTTCTCCTCATCGCTTATTATCATGCTCTTTCTCTCAACGCCCATAAGCACCTTGTCCTTGGCAAACTCAAAATCAGACATCTCGACATTAACCTTCGAATTTCTCGCTGCGATCAATGCAGCCTCATTGACCAGATTCGATAGGTCAGCGCCTGTAAAGCCCGGCGTGCCCCTCGCTATCAGGTCGAGGTTCACCTTTTCGTCGAGTGGTATCTTGCGCGTATGCACCTTAAGTATCTCGAGACGGCCCCTCACATCAGGCGGGGAGACAACAACCTGCCTGTCGAATCTTCCCGGCCTGAGCAATGCAGGGTCAAGGACATCGGGCCTGTTTGTGGCAGCTACAATGATCACGCCTTCAGTGCCCTCAAATCCGTCCATCTCAACAAGCAACTGGTTTAGTGTCTGTTCACGCTCATCGTGGCCCCCGCCGAGCCCTGCGCCCCTGTGCCTCCCTACAGCATCGATCTCATCTATAAAGACAATGCACGGTGCACTCTTCTTTGCCTGCTCAAAGAGGTCCCTTACCCGCGAGGCGCCGACCCCGACAAACATCTCTACAAAGTCCGCGCCGGATATACTGAAGAAAGGCACACGGGCCTCTCCGGCAATAGCCTTTGCAAGCAGCGTTTTACCTGTGCCCGGCGAACCCACAAGAAGCACACCCTTGGGGATCTTTCCGCCGAGCTTCGAGAACTTCTGAGGATCCTTAAGGAATTCTATTATCTCCCTTACCTCTGCCTTTGCCTCCTCAACTCCGGCAACATCAGCAAAGGTTATCTTGACCGACTTTTCAGACACAAGGCGGGCCTTGCTCTTGCCGAAGGAGAGGGCCTTGTTCCCTCCTGTCTGCATCTGACGCATGAAGAATACCCAGACGAGCGCAAGAAAGATTATCGGGCCCCAGGAAAAGAAAAAGTTCACATACCAGGGGTTCTGTTCAGGAGGCTTGGCTGAAATCCTTACATTCTTTGTCCTCAGATCCCTGATAAGGTCAGGGTAGTTAGCAGCATAAGTCCTGAATTTTTTGCCGTCCTTTAAACGGCCGCTTATATAACTCTCCTTTATAATGACCTCTTCAACCTCACCTGAATCGACCTTTGTCATGAAGTCGGAAAACATCACCTCATCTTCCATCTTCGGCGGCGTGCTCACAAGGTTAAAGAGCAGGATCATCACAAGCCCTATCATGAGCCAGACAAAAAGACTCTTATATACGTTGTTCAAGTGCCTTCAAGCCTCCATATACAATTTTCCAGATTTTTAGATATTTTACCATACTTTCTGCCTGAAAAGTTAAAAACTAATCAGATTGTCCCTGCCGAGGTGTTCCTTCTGGACCAAAACAAGCTTATTGATTCCGTCCTGAGCAAGGTTCAGGAGCCTTTCGAGCGTATCCTTAGCAAAAGGCTGCCCCTCTGCAGTGCCCTGCACCTCTACAAAATTACCGCTGCCTGTCATCACGACATTCATATCGACCTCTGCTGCAGAGTCCTCTGCATAGCAGAGGTCGAGTCTTGCCTCTTCCCCCACTATACCTACGCTTATTGCCGCGAGATAGTCTTTAACCGGCATCCTGTCTATTATTCCCTTTTTCAAGGCAAAGCCTAATGCCTCAGCAAGACAGAGGAAGGCCCCTGTTATTGATGCTGTCCTGGTACCGCCATCAGCCTGAATCACATCACAATCGATCCATACTGTCCTCTCGCCCAAAGCCTCAAGGTCGACCACAGACCTGAGCGCCCTGCCTATCAGCCTCTGGATCTCATGGGTCCTTCCTCCTACCTTGCCTGTGACGGATTCCCTCACCATCCTCGTCTGAGTCGATCTGGGCAGCATCCCGTATTCGGCAGTGATCCACCCTTTTTTCTGGTCCTTCAGGAACTGAGGGACTTTCTCTTCAATCGAAGCAGAACATATCACCTTTGTATCACCCATCTCTATGAGCACTGAACCCTCTGCAGTCTTCAGGAAATTACGCGTTATCTTAACCTCCCTCAGCTCGTTGTTCTTTCTGCCGTCAGGCCGCATATGCTACCTCCAATATTTATTTTTTGTATATGTTCGATCTTATTGCCGAGGAATCTCTCACCGACCCTTACAAACCTTTCAGGGGCATCTGTCACAAAAAACATCCTTGAAGGCTCCATGCTGGTGCCGCTTAACATGCCGTCTCTCACCAGCGTATCCCTTATCTCGAGTGCGGTCTCCTTTGCAGAATCTATCAACACTATACCGTCTCCCATAAGCCTTGATATGACCCCTTTGAGCAGTGGATAATGAGTACAGCCGAGCACGAGCGTGTCAATCCCCTTCTCCCTGAGACCCTTCAGATACCTCTCAGCGACCATTTCTGCGACCTCATCATCAGTGAAACCCTCTTCCACGAGCGGGACGAACAACGGGCATGGCAGCCCAAAGACCTCTATGCTGCTAGCCATCTCTCTTATTGTCCTGCTGTATGCGCTGCTGTTAATCGTCGTCTCTGTGCCTACCACACCGATTTTTTTGTTCCTTGTAGCCCTCACCGCAGCCCGGGACCCGGGCTCTATTACCCCGATTACCGGCACATGAAGCCTCTTCTTAATCTCCTCAAGGCTTACTGCAGATGCGGTATTACAAGCGACAACGAGGAGTTTTATCCCCTTTGAAACAAGGAAATCAGTATTCTCTAACGAATACCTGATCACCGTCTCTGCAGACCTTATACCATAAGGCACACGCGCGGTGTCTCCGAGATAGAGGGTATTCTCTTCCGGCAAGACACTGGAGACCTCTTTCAGGACTGTGAGCCCGCCTATGCCTGAATCAAAAAATCCTATCGGCTTTTCAATCATTTACCCCTTCTCCTCCCTGCAAGGCCTCCTTCAGGGGATAAAGCGAAAATATATGGCCGCCTATGCTCTCAATCTCCTTGCCTTCGACAATAATCTTTATGTCATGCACTCCCCTGACATTAGAGATAATGCTTTCATAAAGGCCCTTTAAAAGCAGATATTCGGCTGCTGCGTCTCCTTTAAAATTTCGCCTTAATTCGTCAGAGAGATTAATATAAAGTACCTCATCGCTCCCAAAATAAAGACCGAGAAGCTTTACTCCGCTGGGGATTACTGTCTTCTCCTTGTTTGAAGGGCCCTTGAAATATTCTCCGGCCACTGCATCAGCTTCTGCTGTAAGGTTCATACTCATCTTGCGGTCTATCCTTCTCTCCTCTATAATAAGACGGCCGTCAGAAGGATAATATACTTTCACAAACAGGGAATCTCCCTGCAATGACCTTTCATCCTCAGCAGCCTCCTCTTTAAGCAACGGAGAATCCCTTTGTGAGAAATATAAGTACCCTGCTGCAATACCCGTTCCCAAAAGCACGAGGGTCAAGAACATCAGGGAAAGCCTGCTCTTACCTGCCTGCATATGCTGCAATCCCCCTTAAGAGAGTCTCTAAAAGCCTCGTCTTTGTCTCAGAATCCTGAAGAACTGATTTGGGGACCTCGAGCATGACTGCCGGAGCACTGACTGAATTAAGCAACGGCAGGGGCAGTCTCCTGATGAGGACCTCTGCATTAAATTCATCCTTAATCACACCACCAAGGTCATTGGCAAAGGATATGCTCTTCTCTACAAAGCGCCTCTGTGAAGACCTTATATCATACTCTTCAGTCAGATGAGTCTCAGAACCGGATTCCACTCTGACTGAGGTATATATGACAAAACTCTCTGAAGAGGACATGTGAAGACTGAGAAAGAGATCAGGGGCCTTCTGGTTCGCAAACAACATCCTGTCTCTGATAGATACGAACTGATCCGACCTCCTTGTCAGGTACACAGGCCTGTTCTTCTTTATTAAGGCCGACTCGAGCTCGCGTGCAAGGGAAAGAGCTATATCCTTTTCCCTTATATTATCAGAGACTATACCGGCGTCATAGCCTCCGTGCCCGGCATCGATTATTATGCGCAGATTTTGGGGAGATTCGGTTTTCACGGTTTCCGGTTTCTGCGCTTTGGGTTCCGGCGCCTCTCCGGAGATTATATCTATCGAAAGCCTCGGAGGTGAGTACAGATACATAACCTTGATCTTAAATGGGGCATTGCAATTGACCATAAGTGTGCTGTCGTTTGCAGATGTCTCGACTACAGATTTCCCCTGCAATATGAGATTAAACCTTGAAGGGAATTTTATCTTTATCTGGTTCTGCGTCTGAGTGACATTAGAGCCCTTCATAAACGACTCGTCAACGGACTCAAAGACCACGCGCGTAAATCCCTCGTGTTTGCTCGACCTCATAAAAAGGTCTACAGTCCCTGCATCTGCAGCATCCTTCAGGCTCAGGAGCAGAGACAAAACAACCAGAGATATGCAGATAGCCTTTTTAAGCAAAGGATTATTTCGCGGCCTTCTTTAGCGCCGAACGGAGTTCTGCTGATTTCGGGTTGGTGACGTTATGTATAATGAGGATGTCAGCCGGCACAACAGGCTTCCCATAGTATGCCTTGTTCAGGCTGTCTGCCGTATCTATCACAGAGCCCTCCACAGAGAGGCCCAGATACGCCCCCTTGGTCCTCGCAAAGGATATGATGTCGGCAGTGACGCCTTTAGCGGCCATACCCGCACCATAAGGCCCGAGGGCTGCTGAGACATCTCCTCCGGGCTTCACCCTTGTAGCAAGGAGGGCGTCTGCTCCCTTTTTCGTCATCACGAGCATCACCACCTCTGCTGCTGATGCACCTACCTGCAGCCCAAGACTGACTGACCCAATGTGATAAAAAGCAGGTTCGCTCCATTCGCCGGTCTTTTCGTCACGGACGAGGAGCACGCCGCTGCCGCCTGAAGCACCGAGGAAAAAACCTCCCTTGAGCATCTGGGGCACAATCAATACCCCTCTGGCATCCTTGAGGTTTTTATGCAGCCAGACCATGCCATCATCAGCCATAAAGCTCTCAAAAGTCGCACGGGCCTTGCTCACGAGTGACTGCGCCTCAACATTTTCATCAGCGTCCGCCTCTGCAGAGATCATATTGAAGGACATAACAAAAAATAAGCCAAAAAACATAAATACAGCAACTCGCATTATCAGTCGACTCATGCCGGTTTATCCTCCTGTATGAACATTTTTGCAACAATCTATCATGGAGTATATTTTACCTGTTCATATAACGAAAAAACTACCATCATCTGATACATCTCTGATACGCCTAACCTCCCATACCCCTTTGTTGTATAATTTTGTATAATTAAAGATAGGCAATGGGCAACAGCAGCTTAAGGAGGGAATCAAAATGTATTGGGGCAATCATGGCTGGGGAATGGGGTTTGGATGGCCTTTCATGGTCTTTTTCTGGATACTGGTTGTTATGGGTATTATATATCTTGTCAGGTTGATCGCTGGAAACGCAAAAAACGAAGGCAAACATGATACACCGCTTGACATCCTTAAAAAGAGATACGCCAGGGGAGAGATAAACAAAGCGGAGTTTGAAGAAAAGAAGAAAGACCTGCTGTAGACAAAAAAACACCATTGGTGGAGGCGGCGGGAATTGAACCCGCGTCCGAAAGCACTACTCTCAGGCTTCTACATGTGTATCCTGTCATTTAATTCTCGGATGAGGAACCGCCGGCAGGCAGGCTTTTCATCATCCCATCTCCTTTAAATCTCGCTGTTGGTTAAGGAGAGAAACCGACAGCCAGCCTGCATTCCGACGCCTTCCCTGAGACACAGGCGATCCCAGAGGGGCGTGCTGCTTTTAGTTAAGCAGCGATTGCCAGTTCGTTGTTGGCTTTTGTGTTTGTTTCCATCTTTTTGCATGGTGATGGAGCCACGACATGCCACCTGAACATCATAACCCCCGTCGAGCCCTTTCGCCCCCGAGCACAATTATATTATACCACACTGCTGTCCAAAATATCCGAAATAAGGACTGAAGGCCTAAGAAACATAATAACGACACCTTATAAAATTAATCCAGACCTAATATCCATAAGAGGAATCTTCACTCAGATGCCAATTACCTTGCATATCAATCTGCTTTTTAGCTATCAGCTATCAACTTATTATGTTTATGAGGTCTTTAGCCCTTCCTGTTCTCTCTATTTTGGACAGGTCTGGTCAGTTATGTTATATTTAGCCGATGAAATTTAGGACTATACCAGCAGTTGTTATTTCTCTGCTCCTCATTGCAGCATCTGCTGTCAGTGCCGGGACCTACAGTTACGGTAAAGACCTGACCATAATCGGTGCTCACACGACCTATAAGGTTAAAGACGGAGAGTCTCTCATCGAGATAGCAAGGAAATTCGACCTCGGCTACAATGAGATCGTTGATGCGAATCCCCTTCTTGACCCCTTTGTCCCGGACACAGGGGCCTTTCTGCATATCCCTGCCTTATGGATTTTGCCGGATGTCAAACAATATGAAGGCATAGTTATAAACATCTCAGAGATGAGGCTCTATCTTTTTCCCGTTCGGGGCAAGGGAGGACCTGTCAGGACATTCCCTATAGGTATTGGTTCAGAGGGCAATGAGACCCCTCTCGGAAATTTCAAGGTGATAGAAAAGATCGCAAGGCCTCACTGGCACCCGCCTGAGTCCATAAGAAAGGAAAGGCCAGAGCTGCCTGAAGTGGTCCCTCCCGGGCCCGAGAACCCACTTGGCTCACATGCCTTGAGGCTCTCGATGAACACTATACTTATCCATGGCACTAACAAGCCGTGGGGCATCGGCAGGATGGTAAGCCACGGGTGCATCAGGCTATACCCGGAAGACATACCAAGGCTTTTCAGACTTGCGCCAGAAGGCACAAGGGTAACGATAGTACGTCAGCCAATAAAGATCGGGACAGCGAGTAACAAGGTATATATAGAGGTGCATCTGGACAGGGATTTAATGGGATTCAATTATCACAGCGATGCAGTCAGGTTATTGTTAAAAAAAGGGTTGCTAAAGAAGATTGACACTGAAAAACTATACCGGGCAATAGAAGAGAAAAGCGGGATTCCAGTGATTATCTCGGATTAAAATGGGGGGCTAAGATTTATTATGCCCCCCTATAAGCTATTTTTTCTGCTTTAGCTCAAAGGCCTTTGTGGACTTCTTTGCAGCAGCCTCAGCCTTGTCGGCAGCAGCTTCTGCCTTCTTTGCAGCAGCCTCAGCGCTTCTTGCAGCAGCCTCAGACTTGCCGCAACAGTCCTTAGCAGTCTTCAATGCTTCTTCAGCCAGGGCCTTTGCATCAGCCATATCCTTCTTTGCAGACTGAGCGTCAGATGACAGCGCGCCGGTCTTCTTTTCGAGCTCGCTGACCTTTGCCTCGACAGCAGACATCCTCGCCTCGAGTTTGCCTATCCTCTCGGCCAGCGGGTCATACTGTTCCTTTGCATATTCCTTTGTTGCGCAGCCATAAGAGAAAAGACCTAAGAGACTGACAGCAACCGATAGCAACACAAATTTCTTCATCACTTCACCTCCCTTCCCAAGTATTTAAATCCATAATTACACATATGTTACACCCCAATAGACAGAAATTCAACAAGAAATAATACTAAAATTATATGACCGTCATCCTGATCCTACCTGTTCTTCATCACCCTCTCGATCGTGCGTTTTGCCTCCCTTTCCTTTATTG
>CAKKPH010000119.1 GCA_919901585.1 Thermodesulfovibrionales bacterium
TCTTTTCCTCGGCTATCTGCCTTGCAAGGTCTCTTATCATTATCTGTTCTTCAGTCAAGAAGTAATCCATTATTATCCTCCAGAGCGAAAAGTAAAAAATATATTCTTACAACCTTAAATTTTAACAGAAAACTGCATCTGTTTTAAACAAAAAATTTCTCACCAAATCCTGACTTCATGCGCTTATGTCTACAGGCCCGACAATAATGCTCGGAGAGGCCATGTTCCCATAGAACCTTAAATCGTCGCCCAAGGCGACTACCTTACTGAAAAAATCGAGTATGTTGCCGGAGATCACAGCCTCCTTTACAGGGAACCTCACGCTCCCATTCTCTATCCAAAGGCCGGATACCCCTATCGAGAATTCTCCGGACACAGGATTTGCCATATGCACTCCCATAGCCTCGGTAATGCAGATACCCTTGTCAAGCATTGATATCAGTTCATTCTGTCTTACAGGCCTGTCACCTGCGTCGATAAACATATTAGAAGGACCTACTGAGGGCAACGAAGAAAAACCTCCTCTTACTGCGTTGCCGGTAGAACGCACCCCATCCTTCTTCGCTGTATAGACATTATACATATAACCGAGAAGCTCGCCGTCTTTTATAAGGTCTTTCCTGAAGGTCGGCACGCCTTCGTCATCAAAAGGCCTGCTTCCGAGCCTGTGAGGTAAGCACCCGTCATCGATTATGTTCAGTAAGGGGCTTACGACCTGTTGGTTAAGCTTGCCTGACAAAAGCGATTTCCCCTTCTGGACAGCCTCAGATGAGAGGAGCGATGCAAAGATTGAAAGGAACTCTGTTGCAACGGTATTATCGAGTATCACGTGAGTCTTTGTTGCAGAGGTCTTTCTTGCCCCGAGCATTTGCAAGGCCCTTGCTGCTGCGTTCCTGCCGACATCTCCAAATTTAAGATCACTTATGAACCTGCTTCCGTCAAAGTCCCAGCCCATCTGACTGTCGGCGTTGTCTTCTGCAACTACAGTAATCTGGGCACTGCATTCTGTCGAAGAATATGTATTGTCAATGCCTCTTGAATTTAGTATATGGACATTCTTTTCTGAAAAGGAGGCCGAAGCCTTCCTCGTTTTCTTTATCCTGCTGTCGGCGTCTAAGGCAGACTTCTCGATAAGGACGGCTGAGTTAACGGCATCCTCTTCGTTTAATGACGCTATCGAAGGGTCGAATATCTTTGCCTCTGAGCCGTTAGAAGGTAACGGCAGCTCAAGGTAATTGTCCTGCTCTGTCCATTTAGATGCCTCGATCGCGCTCTCAACAACAGACCCTGACTCCTTGATGTCAGTCGAAAATGAAAAACCGAGCCTCATGTCCCTGATGACCCTGATTGAATAACCGAAACCGACTGATGACTCTATGGCATCGACCTTCTGGTTCTTAACCTCGACAGTGAGGTTTCTGGATGTTTTGAGATAGACCTCTGCATAGTCTGCCCCTCCCCTCATTGCCTCATCTACCAGGCGAAGGGCGAAATCCCTGTTAATCTTCATAGTATGTCGTAGAGGCAGTGTCCGATTCCCACACTGTTACAGCTGAGAGCTGAACATTTCCGTTGTTTATCTTTTTCTTGAGGGTATCGTATATCCACTTAGCTATGTTCTCAGACGAGGGATTCTTTTCGGTAAAAGGGAATACATCATTCAGGAATGTATGGTCAAGCGACGAGGTTGTCTCTTTTATTATCTGTTTCAGTTCGTGAAAATCAATAACCATGTCGAGCTCATCAAGCTTCTCGGCCGAGACGTGGATATGGATCTTCCAGTTATGTCCGTGGAGTTTTTCGCATTTACCCTTATAGCCCCTCAACTGGTGGGCTGCGGCGAATGAGCCCTCTACCATCAGTTCAAACATATCTCTCCTTTTTTTTATACTGTTTTTTTAAAGATTGCTATATACGGAAGGTTTCTGAAGTTGTTGTCATAGTCGAGGCCATAACCGACCACAAACTCATCGGGTATATCAAAACCGACATAGTCGAGAGGCACATCAACAAGGCGCCTTTCTTTCTTGTCGAGCAGGGCGCATATCTTAAGGCTCTTTGGCCTCCGTGCGAGTATCCTCTCCCTCAGGTGATTAAGCGTGACCCCCGTATCAACAATATCCTCTATAAGCAGGATATCCTTGTCTGCAATATCCTCCCTTATGTCATAGTGGATCTTTATCTCGCCTGTGGAATCTGTCTTTACGTAGCTCGAGGCTATTATAAAGTCAATGACCACCGGCACCTTTATAGCCCTCACAAGGTCGGACATAAACATGAACGCACCCCTGAGGATACCGACAACGAGGATATCCTTGCCCTCGTAATCAGACGAGATCGCATCCGCTATTTCCCTGACCCTATGTTGTATCTGCTCGACTGTAAAGAGAGGTTTTCCGACAACCATCTGTCCCCCTAAAAAGTGTTTATATGAAATTATACCCTTAAACAGTCCATTATCTCAACCTGAACTGCCCATCTCGAGAGTCCTGATGAGAGCCTCTGCCTTTTTCAGGGTCTCGTGGTATTCCCGTTCCGGGTCTGAGTCGGCAACTATGCCTGCTCCGGCCTGAATATATGCATACCCTTCCCTGACAACAAAGGTCCTGATGATTATGTTAAGGTCCATATTGCCTGAAAAACCGATATAGCCCATGGAGCCTGTATAAGGCCCGCGCCTCACCGGTTCAAGCTCATCGATTATCTCCATACACCTCACCTTCGGCACGCCGGTGATCGTGCCTCCCGGGAATACCGCCTTAATAACATCAAGGGATGTCTTGTTGCTTACAAGGTCACCCCTCACATTTGAGACTATATGTATCACATGTGAATAGTCCTCGGTTATCATAAGTTCGTCTACACTGACGCTGCCGTAATCGGCTACCTTCCCGATATCGTTCCTCTCGAGGTCAATAAGCATTATGTGCTCCGCCCTCTCCTTCTCATTCAGGAGCAGCTCTTCCCTCATCTTCCTGTCCTCATTCTGATTTTTCCCCCTCGGTCTTGTGCCGGCTATAGGCCGTGTCTCAATCACCCGGTCTTTCACCCTTACAAGCCTTTCAGGGGATGAACTGACAATCTGGTAATCACAGAAATCAATATAACCGGCAAAGGGCGACGGGTTGATTACCCTCAATAGCTTATAAAGGCTCCAGGGGTTCAGACCGCCTATATATGCAGAGACCCTCTGTGAGAGGTTTGCCTGGAATATATCTCCTGCTGCTATATATTCCTTGGCCCGCTTCACCATATCCATGTATGTATCCTTCTTCATCTCATGGACTATGTCTATCTTCTGTACAGCCTCATGCCTGACAACAGGATTCCCTGATTCTATTCTGGCGCAGACATCATTAAGACACTGCTCTGCCTCATCATAGCTTAAAGAAGGGTTGAATTCCCTCTTCCTCAACCCGGGGATCACAATAGCCCAGGCCTTCTTCTCCTTATGGTCGAAGGCGATAAGCCTGTCTATGATAAAGAAGTGTGCATCAGGTATCCGGAGGTCATCGGCAGTCGTCTTTGGAAGCCTCTCGAGATAGTGGACAAAGTCATAGCTTATCATGCCTGCTGCCCCGCCCTGAAAGGGAGGCAGTTCATCAGCAGGCTTCTGGAGATAGTTAAACAGGATATCACCGAGCCTCTTCAGGGGCTTTGTGATAGTTAATGATTTTTCCCCTTCTGACTCTATCTCGACAAGGTTGTCCTTTGCCTTTAAGACCATAAACGGCTCAAAACCTATAAAAGAGTATGCGGCTATGTTAAGAGGCCCCTTGACACTCTCGAAGATAAATGAATTACTACCTGCAAAGACGGGATAGAGCTCATCAGGGGAGACATACCTGATCTCCGAATAAAGCGGGGGTATGAATCCGGCCTCAGAGTTCTTTATGAATTCCTGTTTTGTGAGGGAAAGAGGTCTTCCTGATTTCAACACGATTGTCTTCTATGCAGTAAGTATCTCGGCAGATATGAGTTCGAGTGCCTTTAAAGGGTCCGGCTGGTTCAGGACAGCCCTCCCAAGAACTATATAATCTGCGCCTTCTTTTATAGCCTCTCTCGGGGTTGCAGTGCGCCTCTGGTCATCAGGCGGGCTCCATGAGGTTCTTATCCCGGGGGTAACTATTATGAAGTTCTTGCCAAAATGGGTCCTTATCATCGCAGTCTCATGGCCTGATGCGACAACACCATCGAGTCCAGCGTCAATTGCGAGCCTAGACAGGTGGTTAACATGCGTTCTGATGCTGTGGGTTACGCTTAGTTCATTCTTTAAGGCATCCGGAGTAAGTCCGGTCAGCACTGTTACGCCGAGCATCTTGGGCCTTTCTATATTTTCCCTTATACAGAGCTCGGTGACTGATTCCCTGCATTTCTTCATCATCTCAAGACCGCCGTTAGCATGCACATTAAACATGTAAACGCCGAGACGGGCAGCAGCCATGGCAGCCCTTGAGGCGGTGTTTGAGATGTCGTGGAATTTCAGGTCGAGAAAGACCTTCTTCCCTTTCCTGTTTATCTCGTCAACAATAGACGGACCTGCAGAAACAAAAAGCTCGAGGCCCACCTTAAACGTATTTATATAGTCGCTGAATTTATCGACGATTTCGAGTGCCCGCTTTTTTTCATTCAAGTCAAGGGCAAGAATTAGCTTATCCCTTACAGGCACGTCACATCCTCGGCAGGGTTATGCCCTTTTGGGCCTGATATTTCCCTGACTTGTCTGCATAAGAAGTCTCGCAGACCTCAGAGCCCTGAATGAAAAGGAGCTGTGCTATGCCCTCATTCGCATATATCCGAGCAGGCAGAGGAGTCGTGTTCGAGATCTCGATAGTCACATGGCCTTCCCATTCAGGCTCAAGCGGCGTGACGTTCACGACTATCCCGCATCTTGCATAGGTAGACTTGCCGAGGCATATTACCAGAACGTCCCTCGGTATTCTGAAGTACTCAACCGAATGGCCGAGTGCGAATGAATTGTGCGGTATTATGCAGACATCTCCCCTATAGTCAACAAAACTGCGCGGGTCAAAACTCTTAGGGTCAACA
>CAKKPH010000120.1 GCA_919901585.1 Thermodesulfovibrionales bacterium
TCTCGGAAACACCCTGTTCATCGTTATCTCGGTTGTTGCAATAGTATTTGTTTTATACCTGATTCTTAAGAGCAACGAAGACAAACTCGGCCTTTCGCTTATACTCGGCGGGGCTGCAGGCAACCTCCTTGACAGGATTTTTTTTGGGAGCGTTATAGACTTTATAGATGTTTTTGCCGGAAGGCTCCACTGGCCTGCGTTCAATGTCGCTGACTCTGTGCTTACTATCGGTATTGTTGTTATGCTGATCAGGTCTTTTTCACATTCAGGCAGGAAGGTAAAGACTGGTGTTTCCGGTATTAATTAAGCTCGGGCCGTTAACGCTGCATACCTATGGCCTGCTGGTAGCAGTGGGTTTTCTCACAGGCCTTTTCTTCGCGGTCAGGCAGGCAAAGAGGCAAGGGATATCTTCTGAAAGGATACTTGACCTCGGTTTTTATATCTTGCTTGCTGCGATAATCGGTTCGAGGCTCTTGTTTGTTGCAACGACTCCGGAACATTATCTGAGCCACCCGCTCGAGATATTCAAGATATGGGAGGGCGGTCTCGTTTTTTACGGCGGCCTGATATTTGCGGTGCCGGTTGCAGTCTGGTATATGAACAGGCATGGCCTCGACAAATGGACAATGGCAGACATATTTGCACCGTCAATTGCTATCGGCCATGCGATCGGTAGGCTTGGCTGTTTTTCAGCAGGGTGCTGTTATGGTGCGCCTGCAGAGGGATTGCCGTGGGCTGTCACATTCCTTCACCCGGAGACCCTTGCGACAAGGGGCGTACCGCTCCATCCTGCTCAGATATATGAGTCTCTGGGCGAACTCGCTAATTTCTTCCTGCTTATAACCCTGAGGAAGCATCAGTCATTCAAAGGCCAGCTCTTCTGGACATACATTCTCTTTTATTCAGTCCTGAGGTTTGTTGTCGAGTTCTTCCGGGGCGACGAGATAAGGGGCTTCATCTTCGCCGGCATATCGACCTCACAGGCTATAAGCGTAATCATGGCAGCAGTTGCAGTTGTTGTTTACGTCACGAAACTTAGCAGGAAAAGATAAGGGGCATTATCTCAGATGCCTTTACCGGGCGGGGTTCAAAAGGTACATTGATGCGATTGTTGAACATCTGAAAGGCTTTGTCCTTGCCCTTATAGCGCTTGTTTCTGTACTCGGGATTATCGTCGGCTATAAATATTACAGGCATACACAGGATGACCCTGAGTTCTGCATGTCCTGCCATATGATGAAAGAGGCCTTCAATGCGTGGTCAAGGTCCAGACACCGGGATATAGTATGCCAGAAGTGCCACCACCTCAGCCTGTTTGAGCAGAACAGGCTCCTCGTATCCTTTGTCTCAATTGTCATAAGGTGCCTGATAAGGGCCCAATGTCCGGCTTCCAGTGCC
>CAKKPH010000121.1 GCA_919901585.1 Thermodesulfovibrionales bacterium
TTTTTGGGGATATGCCATTATTCAGCACTGTCCAAAATATCCGTCATAAGGGCTGCCGATCTTATTATGTTTATGAGGTCTTTAGCCCTTCCTGTTCTCTCTATTTTGGATAGGTCTGATTATTATTGAGACCGAACTTCTCGAGTCTGTACCAGAAGGTCTTGTAGCTCATCCCGAGGAGCCTTGCAGCCTTTGCAGCTACATTGTTCGCCTTCATCATTGCCTGTCTCAGAAGCTCCTTCTCCATGTCCTCAAAATTGATACCCTCATCCGGGATCTCAATATCGAACATACCGTGGTGCTGATTCAATCTCAGTTCGCTCTTTATATCCTTAAGCGTAATCGTATCGGATTCGCACATCAACACGGCACGCTCAATCACAGATTCGAGCTGCCTTATGTTGCCGGGCCAGTGATAAGCAGTGACGGCATCCATTGCAGAGGGATTAACCGTCACAATCCTCTTGCCGAACTCGTTGTTGTAACGGCTCACAAAATGTGATACAAGCGCCGGGATGTCTTCTTTCCTCTCCCTAAGAGGAGGCACTTCAATAGCAACCACCCTCAGCCTGTAGTAAAGGTCCTCCCTGAACCTCCCTGTGCGCATCTCCTTTTCTATATCCTTGTTAGTGGCGGCTATTATCCTGACATCCACTTTTATCGTCTCCCTGCCTCCGAGCCTCCTGATCTCTTTCTCCTGCAGGACCCTGAGTATCTTAGATTGAGTCGCAGGAGGTAGGTCGCCGATCTCGTCCAGAAAAAGGGTGCCGCCGTTTGTGGCCTCAAAAAGCCCCCTCTTCCTTGCAGTTGCACCTGTGAAGGCGCCGGGCTCGTAACCGAAGAGCTCGCTCTCGAGGAGGTTCTCCGGTATCGCCGCGCAGTTAATGGCAGTAAAAATCTTTGTGTTCCTCAGGCTGTTGTAGTGTATCGCCTTTGCTATAAGTTCCTTGCCTGTGCCGCTTTCTCCGAGGACAAGGACTGTTGCACTGCTCCTCGACACCTTATTTATTATGGTTACGATATCCTGTATCGCATCTGAGTTCCCTATGATCTCCCCGAGCCTGAACCTGTCGCAGAGGGCATCATGGAGTTCCATGTTCCTCTTGAGGAGATCAACCCTTTCGGCAGCATGCTTGACAGTAAGCAGGACACTGTCCTTGTCAAGAGGCTTAGTGAGGTAATCAAATGCGCCCTTTTTTGTGGCCTCAACCGCTGAGTTCACAGTACCGAAGGCCGTCATTATTATGAATTCGGCGTGGTTATCACCTGCCTTTATCCGCTCCATCAATTCAATGCCGTCCATGCCGTCCATCTTCAGGTCTGTGAGTATGATCTCAGGGTTATAGGACCTTGCCGCTTTCAGGGCCTCTTCACCTGAAGACGCTGTGTATGTTTCGTGCCCCTCCTCAGAGAGGATAGTTTTCAATATCTCTCTCTGGAGAGGTTCATCATCTACGACAAGAATAACAGACATCCTGTCCCCCCCGGTTTATCCTGTCAAAGGCAGGCTTATTACAACATTACTGCCGTTACCTTCAGAGCTGAACATATTGATCTTTCCGTTGTGCTCCTCTACAACCCTTTTAGTAGTGGCAAGACCGAGGCCGAGGCCTGAGACCTTTGTTGAGAAAAACGGGTCAAAGACCTTTGCCAGATTATCCTTTGGTATCCCTATGCCGGTGTCAGTTACAGAGAGCACGAAATTGCCGTTGCTTCTCTCTGTTTTCAATCTGAGGGCGCCGCCTTCAGGCATCGCATGGAATGCGTTGATGACCACGTTAAAGACACATGTCTTCATGAGTTCAGGGTCTATCATAAGGTCGGGGAGGAAATCGAACTGCTCTGCTATCTCGATGCTGTTAGAGCTTGCCTTTGCCCTTATTAACTCTACAACATCCCTGAGTATATTATGGACGTTTACCTTCTGCAGATTCAGCTTGAGAGGCCTGCCATAGTCAAGGAAATCGCTCACAAGCCTGTCGAGCCTGTGAATCTCCTGTTTCATGCTCGAGATAAGCGAGTCAAAACTTGGCGACTGTTCGTATTTTTCAGGGCGGTACCTGTCCCTTATATGGTCTATGCTGAGGCTGATGAAATTCAGCGGGTTCCTTATCTCGTGGGCAATGCTCCTCGAAAGCTGTCCGACTGCTGAAAGATGCTCTGCCTCACGTAGCCTCTCTTTAAGCTGCCGGTCCTCCTTCAGCCTCCGGACCATATCGTTAAAACTCTGTGTGAGTTCTCCAATCTCGTCCTTCCTGTCCACAGGCAGACTCTGGTCAAGATCACCTGCCGCAACCTTTTTGGCAGCCTCTACAACATTGTGTATCGGCTCTGTGTACCTCAAGGCAAGGAATATAGCGATGGCGATGCCAATAGCAAAGACGAAGATGGCAGCCCATACCCTCTTCAGAAAATTGCCCTTCATCATCTCTGAAAAATCCTCTGTATTAATCTTAAGATGGATATAACCATAGTGGGCATCGCCTGCAATAACAGGCAGCAACACATTGTAGGCCTTGCCTTCTTTTGATACCGGCTCTCCGAGTTCTGCCTTAATAATCAGCTCCTTCTTCCTCGGACTGACAGGCGAGCCGACCTTTGTCGGGTTTGTGCTCGCTATGATCTCATCCGTATTGCTTATGATCGAGATCTCCTTCAACCCCTTTGAATTCAGGTCCTTCAGGTACTGGGCAAGCCGCATCTCGTCGGTATTGCCGCTGCCCGTCACCTCTTCAACTCCGACCTGAATCGCCTTTGACAGCTCAGAGGTCTGCCTTGCGAGCTCATTGAGGAGGGCCTTCTCAGACCTCCAGTAGAGGAATACCATGATAGAGAGAAGGATAAAGCTCAGGAAGAGCATCATCAGAATGAGTTTCTTGTTCAGAGAAAGGTTCAAAAAAAAGGTCTTCAGCATCTTATTGCTATTATAGCCGCTATTTGATAAAAATGGGATAGCAGCGATATAGGGTGAAACCTATTTCCTGTCAACCTTCACGGTTGTGGGGCTTCCATCCTCGCCGGTATAAAAGACGACTAACCTTACCGGCACGCTGCCTGTGTTCCTGCCGTTGTGAGGCGTATTGACGTTCTCGATAATGGCATCACCTTCTACAAAAGCTTGTTTTTCGCCATCCTCCGTCTCTACAATTACAGAACCAGACAGCACATAGGCATAAACAGGAACCGGATGGAAATGCCATCCTGTCTCGCCACCGGGCGGTATCTCGACCACAAGCACTGTTACCTCAGGTTGGGAGGTCTTCAGATACGAAATACCCTGCCCGTTTGAGGTTTGTGTTGTCTTTTTAATTTGGGTAGCCTTGACCCCTGCATACCCTTCTCCATATGAATCCGTATGCAAAAAGGCAACAATAAGGCATACAAATACAATAAAGACTCTTCGCTTAATCAGCATACACTTTGCTCCTTCAAGGTTTTCCTATTCTCTTATGTTTTTCCAATCTGATAAGCAATTTAATAATATGGTCTTCTTATGTGCAGAAATGTCTTATGATAACTGGTGAGCCGTGCAGGATTCGAACCTGCGACCCGCTGATTAAGAGTCAGCTGCTC
>CAKKPH010000122.1 GCA_919901585.1 Thermodesulfovibrionales bacterium
TTGTCTGCATCTATCTCTATCTCATCGCCCTCTTTTATCTTTTCAGACGCCTCTTGAGATTCAAAGATAGGGAGTCCGATGTTAAATGAGTTTCTGTAAAATATCCTCGCAAAGCTTTTTGCGATAACAGCCTGAATTCCGGCAGCCTTGATTGCAATAGGCGCATGCTCCCTTGAAGAGCCGCAGCCGAAGTTCTTTTCAGCCACGATTATATCGCCCTTCTTGACCTTATCCGGAAAATCCTTGTCAGCGTCTTCCATAACATGCCTTGCAAGTTCAGCAGGGTCTGACGTGTTAAGATATCTTGCCGGTATTATCGCATCTGTATCAACATCCTTTCCAAACCTCCATACCCTGCCGCTAAGGATCACGATAGCCTCCATTAAAAACAATAAAATATGAGGTGTATTATATACATTATTACTATCCAAAATCCACCTGCGGAGACTTGCCGTCTTTCAAAAAAAAGTGAAATTTTCAGATAAATGCCGGAAGCGTTATAATACAACATGAACAGAGCCTTTTTTATGAAAATCGTTTTATGAGACCCGATCCCCTGCGCCGACTGCGCCTTCCTGCAACCCTGACAATCCTGATATCCATTTTTTCAGTGATTGCAGGGGCTGTTGCCGGCTTTATCTACTGGAGCACATCGAGCCTGCCTGCCCTGAAGGCACTCGAGATGTATGAGCCGGTCGAATCATCCCTCGTCTATTCTGCAGACGGCGGTCTGCTCGCAGAGTTCTATATCGAGAGGAGGAACTTCGTGCCTCACCATGAGATACCGCAGCATGTAAAAACAGCCTTTGTTGCAATAGAGGATGTGAGGTTTTATAAACACCCCGGCATTGACCTTAAAGGCATTTTAAGGGCATTCTTTCACGATATAAAGACCATGAGCGTCTCTCAGGGCGGAAGCACCATAACCCAGCAGCTTGCGAAGATGCTATTCCTTAAACCCGAAAGGAGCCTGAAGAGGAAGCTCAAGGAGGTTATTCTCTCGATCCAGATAGAAAAACAATACACGAAAGACGAGATACTCGGCTTATACCTCAATCAGGCATACTTCGGTACAAGGGCATATGGGATAGAGGCAGCATCACAGACATATTTCGGGAAGCCTGTAAAAAACCTTACAGCCGGAGAAGCCGCGCTCCTCGCCTCCCTCCCAAAGGCGCCTTCGCTGTATTCGCCTTTCAAATATCCTGAAAAGGCGAAGGATAGAAGGGATACTGTACTGGGACTCATGTTGAATAATAAATTTATCACGCATTCAGAATACAATACTGCGCTTAACGAACCCTTGCCGGAGAGGCCTTTTTTCCGCAAGTATGAAGCGCCTTATTTTACTGAAATGCTGCGGCAGGCGCTCGAGGCCAAATATAACAACGACCTTTACACATCAGGCCTCAGGATATACACCATGATTGACCTTGAGATGCAGAAACATGCAGAAGAGGCAGTCGCTGACGGCATAGCGTCTATAGAGCAGAGGGCAGAGAAAGGTGTGCAGGCAGCACTCATTGTAATGGATATAAAGACAGGAGGCATCAGGGCGATGGTCGGAGGCTCTGACTTCTGGAAGAACCAGTTCAACCGGGCAACTCAGGCGCTCAGGCAGTCCGGTTCCGCATTTAAGCCGTTTGTCTATCTCGCGGCCATTGAGAGAGGCATGAAGGCCGATGATCTGGTCCTCGATGCTCAGGTATCTTTCAGAGGCTCACAGCGCGGACAGGCGTGGTCTCCAAGGAATTACGACGGAAAGTATTACGGAGCAGTCACACTAAGGAAGGCGCTCGCAAAATCACTCAACACAGCGACAGTAAGGCTTGCCGATAAGGTTGGGGTCAACACTGTTATTGATACAGCTCAACGCCTCGGCATAAAGAGCAGGCTACAGCCTTTTCTCACTATTGCGATAGGCTCTGCAGACCTGACGCTTCTCGAGATGGTATCAGCATACAGGGTATTTGCATCAGGTGTTTATTCTGAGCCGTTGATCTACGACAGGGTCTTTAAAAGAGACGCAGTGATTGAGGAAATCAATGCCAAACCGGTTGAGGTCATTTCATACGAAGACATGATAGAGATGAAAAAGCTCCTGAGAGCAGTTATTGACGAAGGGACTGCAACAAAGGCAAAGGTGCTTAACAGAGTCATTTACGGCAAGACCGGGACAACAAACGACTATACTAATGCATGGTTTATAGGCTTTGACAACAGGTTAGTGACCGGCGTCTGGGTTGGACGCGACAACAATAAACCCATAGGCGACAAAGAGACTGGTGCGAGTGCGGCCTTGCCGATATGGATCGAATTCATGAAAAAAGCGCTTCAACAAACTCAGCAGGGTCAAAATCCCTCAGATCAGCAGTCCCCTCCCCAACGCCAATAAGCCTTATCGGTATGCCGAGCTCTCTTTTTATTGCGAATACGATGCCGCCCCTCGCAGTGCCGTCAAGTTTTGTGAGGGCAATCCCTGTAACACCGACCGCCTCATTAAAAATATCTGCCTGTCTAAGGGCATTCTGACCTGTTGTTGCGTCAACCACGAGCAGGACCTCGTGCGGCGCCCCGGTGACAGCCTTGTTAACAACCCTCTTCACCTTTTTAAGCTCCTCCATAAGAGGGCTTTTTGTGTGAAGCCTGCCTGCAGTATCCACGATAACTATATCAATGTTGCGCGCCTTTGCTGCCTCTATCGCATCAAAGGCAACAGCAGCAGGGTCAGAGCCGCTCTGGTGTTTCACGACCTGTGCGCCTGTCTTTTTTGCCCATAGCTCGAGCTGTTCTACGGCAGCAGCCCTGAATGTATCAGCAGCAGCAAGAAGCACACTCTTCCCCTCTGAGGCAAACCTCTCAGAGAGCTTCCCTATGGTAGTCGTCTTACCGGCACCATTCACACCGACTGCCATTATGACATAAGGCCTTACCCCATCGACCCTGAGCGGATTGGCGGGTCCAAGCATCGCCTTCATCTCTTCCTTAAGGTACTGTTTTATATCTCCGGCATCCCTTGTCTCGCCTTTTTTCGCCTTATCCTTTAGAAAATCAGTTATCTCTGTGGCAGCCTTTATACCAAGGTCTGCGAGTATAAGTACCTCCTCGAGCTCTTCGAGTGTCTCTGCGTCTATCTTCCTGCCTTTGAATACTGACTCGACCTTCCCGGCAATATTCTTCCTTGTCTTTGTAAGACCATCCTTAAGTCTGTCAAAAAAACCCATTCCGTCTCCTCAAATAAATATAATTTCGTTCAAAAAAACCTCTTCATACCTTATAATACTCCCTATACCAGTTGACGAACTCTCTAATCCCCTCTTCAATAGAGGTCACCGGCCTGAAACCGACATCCCTTGTAAGGTCATCTATATCTGCATAAGTTGCAGGCACGTCACCCGCCTGCATAGGCAGCATCTTCTTTTTGGCCTCTTTGCCGAGGCTGTCTTCGAGCACTTTTATGAAATGCATAAGCTCAACAGGGTTGTTATTGCCTATATTGTAAAGCCTGTATGGTGCATAGCTCGTGGCAGAATCAGGCTTATCACCGTTCCAGTTCGTGTCAGACAGGGGGACCTTGTCTATGACTCGCACCACGCCCTCTATTATGTCATCAATGTATGTGAAATCGCGTCTCATCTTTCCGTTGTTGAATACGTCTATAGGCCTGTCTTCGAGAATCGCCTTTGTGAATATGAAATAGGCCATGTCGGGCCTCCCCCATGGACCATACACAGTGAAAAACCGCAGCCCTGTACACGGGATACCATACAGGCTTGAATATGTGTGTGCCATAAGCTCATCAGATTTTTTTGTCGCAGCATACAGGGAGACAGGGTGGTCAACGTTGTGATGTACAGAAAACGGCATCTTTGTATTTGCCCCATAAACAGAGCTCGACGACGCAAATACGAAGTGCTTTACTCCTGAGTGGCGGCAGCCTTCGAGTATGTTAAGGAAACCGCTTATGTTGCTGTCAATATATACATAAGGGTTTACGATTGAATACCTCACACCTGCCTGTGCAGCCATGTTAGCGACAACGTCAAAGGAGTGAGCTGAGAAGAGCTGCCTGATCTCCTCCCTGTCTGCAAGGTCAACCTTTTTAAATTTGAAGCCCTTTATGCCCTCAAGCTGTTTAAGACGGGAAAGCTTCAGATTGACGTCATAGTAGTCATTAAGGTTGTCGATACCGACCACCTCATCACCGCGCTCCAGTAGCTTCTTAGCGAGAAAAGAGCCGATAAAACCGGCAGTTCCGGTTACAAGTACCCTCTTTTTGTCAGTTTTTCCTGTTTTCCCCATTCAGGGATTATATCATATCAGCCGGCATGACAGAACCGTGCATTTAATGAGTCTCTATTTTTGAACCTATTAGTATTTTCCAAAAGGGCAGACAGGATACCTGCACTCCTTGCAATTAAGACAGAGACCGCCATGTCCGAGTTCAGCGAGTTCCCTGCGCCCGATCTGCTCCCCGGCCAGGACCCTCGGCAAAATTAGGTCAAATATCGTCGTGCTGTGATACATGCCGCAGGCAGGGATGCCGAGGATAGGAATTAGTTCGGAGTTCGGCCTATGGCTCGGGGCCAACGGCTCATAGAGAGTTCGGAGTTCGGAAGTCTGGAAGTCTTTAGCTTCAGCGCTTACGCGCTTCTGCGCTTCTGCGCTGACATACGCCACCAGAAACATTGCGCCCGGGAGCACTGCTGAACCGTATGTGATCTCTGTCACTCCTAATTTTCTTATCGCAAATCTCGTTACATCATCAGGGTCAACAGACATGCCCCCGGTTGTTATGAGCAGGTCTGCGCCGGCCTCAATAAGCTCCCTTAATCTCTGCTCAATGTAGTCCTCATCATCGGGTGCGTAGTATATGCCTATTATCTCGCCTTCGAAATCGGCGATCTTCTTTTTTATAACTGGTGCAAAGGCGTCCTTGATCTTGCCGTAGTAGACCTCATTCCCTGTGATAACCACTCCGACCCTCGGCCTCCTCAGTTCCTTAACCTCGATAACACAGCTTCCTTGACCTTCCTGAGCTATCCGTACTGCCTCTTCAACAGTATTCCTCTTCACAACAAGGGGTATTGCCCTTGTGCCTGCAACTACCTGCCCCTTTTCGACAACTGTATTGCTGTGGAGTGATGCGCACATCACATCGCCGAGCATGTTGAATCTGAAGAGGGCATCCTTGTCTACATTCAATAGCCCTCGTCTCTGTGCAATCAAATTGATCTTCCCTTCCTTCGGCTCTCCCTCCATAGCCAAACCACTTCCCATCAGGGCAGTAGCAAGCGCATAGGCTGCATCATCCTCGTGCACCTCATCATCGTTCAGGCTAAGGACAAAGAGGTTCTCCTTGCCGAGCCTCCTGAAATGGTTTACGTCCTCATCTTTTACTATATGTCCCTTTCTAAACGCCCTCCCCTTTGCTTCCCCCTGAATGATCTCTGTAATATCATGGGCAAGGACCATGCCAATAGCCTCAGAGACAGGGATTGTTTTTACGCCCGGCCTCTTTCTCGTATCGCTCTCATGGATATCACACATAACCCCCTCCGTATTCTGCTAACCTGCGAGCCTGTTAGCCGTTAAAATATTTTATTAAACCTTTCATCTACATATTCCCTTATGCCGTCTTCAAGCATCTCGTATCTCCTGACAAATTCCCTTGCCTCCGGCGTCAGGGAGGCGCCTCCGCCGTTCTTCCCGCCTATCTGCCTCTCGATTAATTTAATGCCGAGCCTCTCTTCCATTGCTTTTATATATGACCAAGCCTTCCTGTAAGAGATATTTATCTCTTTTGCAGCCTGATTTATCGAGCCGTATTTGTCTATCGCATTAAGGAGGAATCTCCTCCCCCTACCAAATACAGGCTCGCCGTCAGACTCTATCCAGAGCTTTGATTTGATCTCGATATCGTTATGACTTTTATGCATAGCGCTTCATATAAAAAAAGCCTTAACGCCTTATGAAAATTGTATGGCAGTTAGTATTCATTATTTGTTAAATTATATTATAGTTTAATTGGCTTGTAAAGAAAAATTTTCATATGATTGCAAAAACAGAGCTTAGGTATTCTCAATACCAGAGAATGTCTTTTGTGAATAATTGTACAGGATCATAGAAAAACAGTCACTGAGTGATATTACCAAGCTCATGGTAATTCATGCCCCTCATGTTGTGAGGAATGCAAAGGCCGGCCAGTTCGTCATTGTCCGCATAAATGAATATGGAGAGCGTATCCCTCTTACCATAGCTGATTTTGATCCCATTTCCGGAAACATCACGCTCATATTTCAGGAGGTAGGCAAATCTACCAAACATCTCGGCTCATTAAATGCAGGTGATGAGGTGGCGACATTTGCAGGCCCGCTCGGCCACGCTTCCGAGATAGACTATTACGGCACTGTCATCTGTATCGGAGGCGGTGTCGGCATCGCGCCCATCTTCCCGATCGCACGTGCCTTGAAGCAGGCCGGCAATATTGTTATATCCATAATCGGTGCGCGCAGCCAAAGTTTTTTATTTTGGGAAGAGAAGATGCGTTCAGTCTCTGATGAGCTGATAGTATGCACTGATGATGGTTCATACGGGCGCAAGGGACTTGTTATCGAGCCGCTTAAGGAACTGCTTGAGGCAAGGGCGTCCGGGATTAACCGCATATGGGCAATAGGTCCCGGCATTATGATGAAGTCTGTCTCTATGACGACAAGGCCTTACAATGCAAATACGATCGTCAGTCTTAATACAATTATGATAGACGGCACAGGCATGTGCGGAGGCTGCCGCGTGCTTCTTGATGAAGGCGCAAGTTTTGTCTGCGTTGACGGCCCTGAGTTCGACGGCCATAAGGTAAACTGGGACATGCTCTTATCACGAATGCAGTTTTACAGACCTGAAGAACGCCTCGCGCTTGAGCATTGGGAGCACAAATGCAATCTTGAGGCTTCGATTGACGAAAGAGGCAAGTAGTGTCCACTAAACCCTACGACAGAGACCGCAGCAAGACAAAGAGGCTCGAGATGCCTGTTCAGGAAAGTGCCCTCCGCATTATGAATTTTGATGAGGTGGCGCTCGGCTATACAACGGAGATGGCGGTCAAGGAGGCAGGCAGGTGCCTTCAGTGCAAGGAGCCTCAATGCGTTACAGGCTGTCCTGTGGGAGTGCTTATACCACAGTTTATTAAGGCACTGGGCGAAGGCGATATGACAAGGGCTGTCGGGATAATGAAGTCAAGGAATAACCTTCCTGCAATATGCGGCAGGGTCTGTCCGCAGGAAATACAGTGCGAAGCAAGATGCGTACTCGGCAAAAAAGCAGAGCCGGTGGCCATCGGCAGGCTTGAACGCTTTGTCGGTGATTTCGAGCTTCTCTCGAGAACACACCCTCTTGAACAAAAAAAAGATACAGGCATGAAGGTCGCTGTTGTGGGTTCAGGACCTGCCGGACTTACATGTGCAGTCGACCTTGCAAAGGAAGGGCATATGGTCGTAATCTTCGAATCGCTGCATACTGCCGGTGGTGTGCTCGTTTATGGCATACCTGAATTCAGGCTCCCTAAGGCAATAGTGAATTCTGAGATCAATTATGCTGTCGAAAGCCTCGGCATAGCAATACGCACTGACCATGTAATCGGCCGCACATATACGCTTGATGAACTCCTCTCAGAGCATGACTCGGTCTTCCTCGGCACAGGGGCAGGCCTTCCGTCCTTTATGGATATACCTGGCATAAATTTAAACGGTGTCATGTCCGCAAACGAGTTTCTTGCACGCGTGAATCTGATGAAGGGCTATCTCTTCCCTGATTATGACACCCCGGTTAAGACAGGCAAAAAGGTTGCGGTTGTCGGAGCAGGCAATGTCGCTATGGATGCGGCGAGAAGCTGTCTGCGCCTCCAGAAGGGCCGTTCAGGCAGGGATAGCGGAAACAAGGTGCATATTATCTACCGCCGTTCAAGGGATGAGGTCCCTGCGAGGAGGGAGGAACTCCTCCACGCAGAAGAGGAGGGAATAATATTTGACTTCCTTACGAACCCGGTCGGTATACTCGGAGATTCCGGCAGCAATGTAACCGGCCTGCGCTGTATACGCATGAAACTCGGCGAGCCGGATAACTCAGGAAGACGAAAACCTGTCCCTTTAAAAGGCTCTGAATTCGATATCGCAGCAGACACCGTTATAATGGCGCTCGGCACAAGCCCCAATCCCCTCGTCTTCTTTGACTCTAAAGGGCTTAACAGGAATTTAAACGGCACGGTCATGGCTGACCATGAGACCGGAAGGACGACAAAAACGCGTGTCTGGGCAGGAGGCGACATAGTCACAGGGGCTGCTACAGTTATAAGCGCAATGGGCGCAGGCAAACGGGCTGCAGCAGACATACATAAATTCCTCACGCTGGATAACAGGTGGGATTAAGAACCTCTAAAACATTAAGCCCTGCCTGAGTAATGAGGCAGGGCTTAATGCTAATATCTTTTTTTTAACCTTCAGTCTCTTGCCTAATATATACCCACATGAGGCTTGGCTGCTGCTGCACTCTTTTCGAGCTCACGCCTTGCAGCCATATCCATAAGCACACGCTCTGTACCGAACCTCCCCGGCTCATACTTCTTGAGCTTCAGGGCTTCCCTTGCCTTGTCTATGTATTTAAGCGTCTTTGCGAGAATCTGTTCAGGGTCTGGCTCGAATACAAGGCATCCCTTAAATCTTTCATACCAGACATCAGACATGATCCTTTCAACCTTTTTGCTTGCAGAGATGGGTGATGGCATTTTTCCGCCAAATATTACCGGAACGCCTGACGCGGCAAAATAACATCCGATTTCAATAGCCTTTTCGCTCATCCATTCAGGCGCTATACCTACACCCGGCATACCGCCTATCTCGTCTGAAAGGCCGCCCTCTGCAGCCATTGCAGTCAATATTGTAAGAATCCTCGTGTTATCAACGCAGGCTCCGAGGTGTAGTATCGGAGGGATTCCGATCGCCTCGCAGACCTCCCTAAGCCCTAGACCTGCGTTCTCCAACGCCATCTCAGGGGTCAGGTAGCCGGCAACGCCGCAGGCCTGAGAGCCGCATCCTGTGGTAACAACAAGCACGTCATTTTTTATCAATTCCATGACGAGGTATTTATGGATGCCTGTTGCAGGTACTCTCGGATTGTCGCAGCCTACAACGCCTGCTACGCCCCTTATCCTGCCTGCCATGATGGCATCATTGAGCGGCCTGAATGATGCCCTCCATCTTCCGCCCTGCATGTATGCGATATATTCATGGGAAAACCCGGCAATAACAGAGAACTTATCGGAAATATGGCTGCCTTGAACTTTTCTGTTGGCGTAGTTGTCAATAGCAAGCCTCACGATCTCTCTTGCTATATCCTTAGCCCTGTGCTCGTCAAATTGTATGTGCTGTGCGCCCGGTATCTTAGCCTTTTCAGATGTAGTGATTACCTTCGTATGAAATTTCTTCGACACTGTGACAATAGCGGGCATTATACACTGCACATCAACGACCATTGCCTCGATAAGACCGGTCATAATGGCAAGTTCCTGATTGGTAAAGCCGCCTGCAGTAGGGATGCCACGCCTCATGAGAACTTCATTGGAAGTGCAGCACAGGCCACCGAGATTTATGCCCTTTGCGCCCTTTGACTGCGCATAGGCAATCATCTCAGGCTCTGATGCAACATCCACTATCGTTTCTGCAAGTGTCGGCTCATGGCCGTGAATGACTACATTGACCTCGTCTTCCTTAAATATGCCGAGGCTTGCCTCAGCCTTAACAGGACCCGGGGTGCCGAACAGAATGTCGGAGACATCCGTTGAAATCATGCTGCCTCCCCAGCCACTTGCAAGAGCTGTCTTAAGGCCCTGGGTCAAGAGAGAATCCGGATCAGCGTCCATGCCGATAGTAGTCCTGTCCAGTGCCTCGACCACCTCTCTGTCTATGCCCCTCGGGGTGACCCCCCATTTCTTCCACCTCTCCTGTGTCTTTATTGGGGCTCTCTTTACATAGCTTACTTCACCCCTCTGTCTTCCGTAATCCTCGATGAATATAGCTGCAACATCTTTTGCAACATCATTGACAGGCCTGCCTTCAAATTCTACGCCAAGGATGCCTGCAACCCTGTAAAGTTTTTTCACGTCTTTTATCTGGAAGTCTTTTGCCTCTCCCTTTGCAGTTGCTTCAAGCGCAAAAGCCATGTCCCTTCCATGGTCGCAATGAGCTGACGTGCCTGCAGCTATCATCCTGACAAGGTTCCTTGCAACAACCGTTGCGAGCGAAGCGCCGCATATTCCTACTACCTCTTCCTCTGCATTCTTGCCGACAAGCCTGCAGGGTCCCATATTGCATACCTTGCAGCATGCGCCTGTCTCTCCAATGGGGCATGGCTTCATTTTGTCAACCCTGTCAAAACAAGTCTCGATCTTTTGCCCTACGCCCCACTCTACGATTTTTTCTGCTAATGCATCGGCACTCTTTATTGCCTTAGGCATAATTACCTCCATTTTCAGTGATTAGTGTCAGTGGATAGTGTTAGTGATTAACAATTCTTCTGACACTTAAGACTGACACTGCCTTTTTATATCATCGGATCCATACTCAGCGCAGGGTGATTGACCTGCGTGAGGAACTCTACCAGTTTCTCTGAATCCTCGCATATACTCTCATCGGCTATCTTGTCGAACAGGTCCGGGACTCCCTCTTCCTCTGCCCTCTTAACAAAGCCCTCTTTGACCCTTTCTTTCAAACCCTTCGGCATCCAGACGACCCTCTTTATCCCGCCGTCTCCAAAGAGAAACTTGTTGCTCGTTATAAAGTTGACGCCTATTCCCATAAAGCCAGGCGACTGAACACCGCCCCCGACCGTGCCTGCAAGTGTCGAAAATTTCATTCCTATAGGGGTCATTGTCGGGAATCCCCTGTTGATTATCATGACACCGTTGGCCTCTGGAAGTATCGCGACAATGCATTCAAAGCAGCCGCAGGATGTCATGGGGTTCTCCATGATAGTATAGAGGTTCAAGGTCTCAACAGCTCCGCCTGAGGCTTGCTTGAGATAGTCATCAACCCCTGTGTACCGCCCGTATTTGGCATCAAGGAGTTCGCCTTTAGGCACAGGCTGGTTTCCGCCTGTGGGGTCAATCTCAAATGCAGCCTTTCCGTCAAGCCAGTTATATGCCCCGCAGAGGCCGAGCCTCTCAGGGGTCATGACACATACATGGCTCGGCGCAAAAGACTGGCATAACAGGCATGAATAAAAAATATCGACTGCCTCGTCAGTCAGGCTTCCAATCCTCTTATCTCGATCCTTGTATGCAGCCCTCGCCTCTTCCTGAACTGCGAGCACATCCTTTTCGTCAACATATAACGTCACCTGAACCTTGTCGACAATTGAGCGGAACCTGTTGTGGGTCATTGTCGCCTGTACGATCCCGAGGTGTTCAAGCGTAAAACCATCTTTCTTGGCTGCATTGCTTATCCTTATCCAGTTTATGTCGCGCTGCCCCATGTGCCATACGCCCTGCGCCTCATTTATGTTGTGGTGTATCTTCCTCTCGATAACAGCCTCGAAGTCCTTCTGCATCTTCCTGCCTGCTATATCAATCACTATGCCGAGCGGCAACTGGCCGCCTTTTTCGAACTTATCCTGCCAGTTCTCTCCAACAATGACGATCTTGTTGTCCTCAATATCTTCAAGCTCCCTCGTCCTCACCCATTCAAATGAAGGGGTCCTCTGTCCTCCGAACTCTATAAAAGTATCCTCTTTCCTTATCCTCTCGCCCTCAAAGGCAGGGCCGTAAGAAACAGGTATAGGAGGCTTCTCTACTATTATCTTCAGACCTCTGACCTCAATAGCCTTCTGCACGATCTTTGAATGGTCAAACTCCTTGTCGACCTCTTCATATAAACATACCCCGGTCGGATGGATAACAGGCACGTCGGTATCGCAGACAGCAGGGAAGCCCATGTTTATGGCGCCCGCGCCTGTTGACCATTTGATGTCATCCAGAGGTCCGAGGGCAAGGGCAAACGCAAAGACCCTGTCCTTCTGATATTTAAGGTGAGCAGCGAAATCACCCGCCTTTTTGTTGCCGAATATGAGGGACGCCCTTATTGCCCAGTCAAGCGCGTATAAGGTATGCTCAGTATCAGGCCCGAGCGGAACAAGCCTTGTATCCCAGCCAAGCTGAACTCCCTTCCTCTGGAGCTGTCTCGTGACGCTGTCGCCGTTCGACTGGCCCGAAAGAAAGGTCAGGATGTTTTTTTCCTGTAGTTCCTTGCAGATCGTAACCGCGATATCTTCTGTTGGAGCGGCGCCGATAATTGCTGCAAACCCGGGCATGGTTCCGTCAACAAGCTGGATGCCGAGGCTCCTCTGGATCGTGTCTGTGATAAATCCGTTATACACAAGGCCTGTCTCCGGGCACTTATAAGGTTCGAGGCCATTTATGTATCTGACAGCAAGGATTATCTCTTCAGCAAAGAGCGTAGCCATGCCGGAGTCAAGTGCCTCACCGAGATATGGCTTCCAGATGTGGTCTTCAGGCTCATCATGGAGGAGTTCCTTTGCGAAGCCCAGGGCTACCTTCATGTCCCCGAGTGTCTTTACAGGGAAACCTGTCATTGCATATATCATCGGCAGATAAAAAGCAGTATCCGGGAATTCAAAAACAAGGTCTTTCCCCTTTTCAGCTATAGCCTTGTCGAGCGCTTCCTCAGCCCGGGCAACGAGATTTTTAGCGCCCCTTATGGCTGCTGATGCTATTAGCTTGGACATCTTACCCTCCTCAACAATTTAAATATTTTATTCCTTTTTAATTATATAAATCAATTGCTGCGCGACTTTAAGAAAGCCGGCAGGCCGTTTGCCTCACGCGGGCCGACAACAACCTTCCAGCCCGGGAGTTTATCCTCAATCGCACCGCTCAGTATAGCTACATAGCCGGGGATTACAAGCTCCCTGTGCTTTATCTCGTTCTCGACACCGCTTTCCTGAATAAACTGAGCGATCTTCGAGGCAGTAAACTTGCCGGCAGCCCATGCAGTAAGCACTGACAAGCCCTCACAGTCCATGACAGCGAGCCTGCAAGGCACCTTGCTGTTCTCTATCTCGCCTGAGACAATAAAGTATGTGAGAGAGAAGTTTGTGGTGATCGTAAGGGGCGAATCAGGGGTAGGCTCTCCGATTGAGTATATCTTTTGTTCGACCTGCATCGGCACCTGAGGGTCAGTATATATGTTCTGCCTGAGTGAGAAGAGGACAAGGTTTTTCCACTTGTCTATATTGCTCATTATTATTATAGATGAATATTTTGTGACACCGAGAGTAGCCTTTAGTGTCTCGAGCATCGGGTCTGAGTTCTGCGCAAAGGTTATCACAGGATAACCGAACGGTTTGAAATTCTTCTTTACGGCAGCCCTTCTTATAAGGGTGTTGTGTTCGATTATATCCTTTGCGGTCCTCGCTCCTGAATCCATGACGATGTCTTCAACACCGAGACCTTTTACCTTCTCAGTAAGCACTGAGAGGGCGTCAAGTCCGTCTGCGGCCACACCGAGGGATGTCTTATACTTCTTTGCTATATTTGCCATAGCCTCCGCGTTTGAGTCATCAGCCCCATATAGTAAAGGTTTCTTGTCGGCGACGAGCTTGATCGCAGCCTCTGCTGCAGAAGGGTCTTTCGCAGATATTATGAGGGGAACCTGCGGCGCTTTCTCTGAAACTGTTTTGACAACAGCCTCAAACTTCTTTACATCGTTGGATTCATTGCTTATAAGTATGGTGTCTATCCTGAGTTTCTGTCCAACCCTGTCTATCTCTGAGTTGAGCACAGCATCCACAAGTCCCTTTATCTCCTCATCAGGCATAGTGTCCTTTACCTCAATTCCAAAGGCACAGGGATTAACGAATTTCTTTTCATGCCTGAAGAGCACATTCTCTTCGCCGACCTTCACAGCGACCGGCCCTGTGCCTATGGTTATCGCCCTTATCGGAGGGGCAGAGGCCTCACCGAGCACCCTCTTAGCATCTTCAGAGACATCAGGGCATGCATCGAGTGATGCCTGTCTCTGTGCGAGTTTCATTGCGAAGGCAAGACACGTAGGGTGTCCGCATTTCTTGCAGTTTGTCTTTGGGAGCAGCTTGAATATCTCAACGCCTGTTAAAGCCATATCTATCCTCCTGTTCGTATTCCGGATTGCGGATCTCTTATTGCGGATTTATTAAAGCCGCAGGACTGAACCGTATCCAAAAAATATAAAGATTAGCTTATTTCGCTTATGAACTTCCTTACGGCGTCAACAGCCTTCGGATGCCTCATTATCAGGAGTTCTATACCTGATATCAAAAGGGCACCGGCAGTTGCGACCTCCCAGGCAATACCCCTCTCTTCAAGAGAGCCCCATTGCGGGAGTTCTGCCTCTGCAGCCTGTGTCTCCTTTATCTTCCAGACATACATGCCGACATCACCGACCATAGGCGGCTGCATAGTCGCATCGTTCTGAGAGAGTGCAGCAAGCCTTATCCTCTCCATAACTGAATAAGTGTATTCAAGGCCGTAACCGAGGGCAGAACACATCGGGTCAGTAATCAGTTTCTCCTTGTCAAATCCCATCTGTGTTATAAGTATATTGAGCTGTTTTGAGAGGTTAATGTCGAGCTCAGACATCGCTATCAGCTTATGGTTATTGGCCATTGCTGCTGCTGCGATAGTCTTGTAGTTGGCCTCCTGTGCCTTTCCTATGATGCAGTTCCTGCCCTTTGCTGCCTCTGATGCCATGACCAGCACTGAAGAATCCTTTTCCGTATGGTTGCTGCCGAGGATTATAAGAGGGATATTAACCGCTGAAAGCACATCCTTTACTGTCTTTGCCGCCTCCTCAGGTGAACGGTTGTTCCTGTCAGGGTGTGTGCCGGTCAGCCTCAGGGCGATGGCGTCTGCCTTGAGCTCATCCTGACAGTACTTTGCCCATTTCACAGGGTCGCCGGAAACGCCTGCATAAACATTCTTCACTGTCTCAGGCCAGTCATCAGGAGATACGTCCTGAATCTCATAGGCGATAACAGGTTTGTTGGGGGTGGTCCCTTCAAAGGAATGGAACGGCAATACGTTCTCGCCGCCGAAGACTGCTGTCTTCTCTGTCCCGATAGTCACTTCATATACCTTGCCTGAATAGGTTTCTTTAGGTGCTGCAAAAGCCATTTTTTACCTCCAGTTTAAATTAGGAAGCGGGAAATGAGAAGTAAAAAAATCATAACTTCTTACTTCTTACTTCTCGCTTCTTACTTATTTACATTTCCATATATGAATGCGCATAGAGTGTCCTGTTCATTATTACGTCAATCGTCTTGGCCGTCTCTGAAACCTCATGCGCATCTGCTATAGCAGCAGTAAGGCCCTCATATATCAACAATGCCAGATAGTATCTGTTTAGCACCGGCCTTAAGGCCTTAGGGCATCCGTTCGAGATATTGCTCAATCCGACCACGGTCTTCATCGGCGGGTCATTAAGCTCCTGAAACATCCTGATAGTCTTTATCACCTTGAGGGCATGGTCCTGTGAGGTCGCTACCTGCAAAACCAGCGGGTCGAGATAAAGGTCCTCAAGGGGCACGCCGTATTCCATTGCCCTCGCCATTATCTCAGCAGCTATCGCAGCCCTCTCCTCAGCATCAGCAGGAAGCCCGCCCTTGCCTACCGTAAGACCGATGACCTGAGAGTTGTATTTTGCTGCAAGCTCGAGGATCGGGAACCTCTCAGGGTCATTCGACGTAGAATTAATCAACGGCCTTCCCCATTCATTATTATGGATCTTCAGGCCCGCCTCAATAGCCTTTGAATTCGTCGTGTCGAGACATACAGGCAGCGGGACGACTTCCTGAATTGCAGTGACCATCCACTGCATGAGTTCCTCTCCCCCGTCTTCTGCAGGCCCTATGTTGGCATCTATCATGCCGGCTCCGGACTTCCACTGGGAAACCGCTATCTCCTGAATCGGCCCCTTATCCTTATTCATCATAGCCTCACGCACCCTTGTGGCTATAATGCTCAGCTTCTCACCTATTATCAACATAACAATCTCCTTTGTAAAACAATAATTTTTTCAGCGTCTTACTATTAAGGTAAGACCAAGCGGGGAAAAATTAAGTCTTAAAAACTACCATAAAATCAGATTAAGGTAAAGCCCTAAAATATTAAAAATTTAAATAAACCTATTATGGCACATTGATTATTTAAAATAGTTGCACTAAATGTCAAGCAATTATAGTAATTATATCGGCTTGGAGGCTGTTACAATTATATAACGTGATATTAAACTGCTCCGGATTTCGTTATGGCTTTAATTGACAAAAAAGTGTTT
>CAKKPH010000123.1 GCA_919901585.1 Thermodesulfovibrionales bacterium
CTCGTCCCCGTCTCTCCGAGTCTCCGAATCACCCCTTGCCCTGTGCCATTTGCCTCTTGCCAAGAGGTATTCCATCATGTCCTTCGCAAGATACCCCATGCCTGCTCCCATCTCGACAACATAGAATACATCAGGATTCTCCATCAGATCCCACATCTCCTCCATCTGTCTTCCGAGCATTGCGCCGAATACCTGGTTCAAATGCGGACTTGTATAGAAATCCCCTGCCCTGCCGATCTTTGTGGAGTCCTTTGTATAGTAGCCAAGCTCAGGGTAATAGAGGCACATCTCCATGAAGGTCTCAAAACTGACAGGGCCTTCTGATTTTATTCTTTCGATAATTTTTTGTTTAAGGAAGGGCACTAACTTACTTTATCTCGAGCATCCTGTCCAATGCCCTTTTGGCTGGGATCCTTATCTCTTCAGGCACTTTTATTAGATAATTCATCTCTTTAAGAGCCCGGAACACACTAGTCAGCATGGTCTTCTTCATGTTAGGACAGACCATGTCCTTTCTGAGTGGATGAAATATTTTGCCGGGGTTTTCCTTCCTCAGCCTATGTATGATCCCTGTCTCTGTGCCGACGATAAATTCCTGAGCATCCGACGCCTTTGCAAACCTGAGCATGCCGGATGTGCTCGTCACATGGTCAGCAAGCTCAAGGACCTCGAGTCTGCATTCAGGATGAGCCATTAAAAGCGCATCCGGATATTCCTTCCGCACCCTGAACACGTCCTCTTTTGTGATCCTGTCATGGACATGACAGAAACCGTCCCACGCTATCACCTTCTTGTTGGTGCTTTTCTGTGCCCACATCGAGAGGTTCCTGTCAGGCACGCATATCACCCTCTCGTCATTCAACGACTCCATAACCTTGACCACATTGGCTGATGTACAGCATATATCGCTCTCTGCCTTTACATCAGCAGTCGTGTTGACATAGCTGACCACAGGCACGCCAGGATGCATTGACTTTATATCCCTCAGGGTGAATTCGTGTGGAAAGATAAAGGCAGGCTGCGACTCGTAACCGGGAAACGTCTTCCAGACCTTTCTCGGAGAGCTTACCTGAATCATCTCTGCCATCGGGCATGTGGCATCGAGCTCAGTCAAAAGCACGGTCTTTTCAGGTGAAAGGATTGAGGCGCTCTCTGCCATAAAATGCACTCCGCAAAAGACAATCACATCGCATTTTATTGTTGAGGCAGTCCTCGAAAGCTCAAGTGAATCTCCCACAAAATCCGCCATGTCCTGCACCTCTTCCCTCTGGTAGTTGTGGGAGAGGATAATCGCATTTCTCTCATCCTTTAATCTCAGGATTTCTTCGCAAAGGGCATCCTTGTCTGTCATCTAAAACCCGGCTTGTTTCTTATGGAGGATGGAATTAGTGAACAGGACTGTCCCGTCCTCAGCCAGGACCTTATAAATGTTTTCACTCTTCTTGACAACAAATGGTTTAGAGGCAGCAGGCATGTTCTGAGAACCCTTATAAAATGAAAGCACCTTCTTTATATATTGTTTTGTCTCTGCAATTTTAGGCACAGAGCCTGTCTGTTCGACCCTGTTTGGACCGGCGTTATACGCTGCAAGGGCAAGTGTCAGGTCTCCGTTAAATTTCTCGATTAGGTATTTTAGGTATTTAGTTCCGCCCTCGATGTTGTCTTCAGGATCAAACGGATTGCCGATCTGAAGCTCATGAGCAGTCAGCGGCATCAACTGCATCAGGCCCATAGCCCCTTTCCTTGAGACTGCATACTGATTGCCGTTAGACTCGGCCTTTATAACCGCATGCACGAGCGAAGGGTCCAGCTCATACTTGGCAGCCTTTTCATTTACAATAGCGCTTAAATCACTATTGCTGTTCAGAGATTTACTGCCGGAAGCATCAGTCAAAGCCCCCCTTTTTTCAATAACAACAGCTTCATTTTTTATTATCCTGACAGCATTCCTGTTGAGCTTCATGTCAGTGTAATAAACAACACCATTTTCATCTACATACCGGTAGATATCAGCACCGGCAAGGCTTGCAAATATTAAGACAACAAACAATGTCATCAAGGTCTTTATCATCAATGAGATATTATCATTAAAGACCTTCAGTGTCAAGGCTGATGCAGGAGGATAAACAGCTAAAAAAACTATTTACGGGTGTGGGAGTGAATCAAGAAGTGGCATAAAATTTATGAGCTCTTTATATGAAAGCGAAGAATGCCAGTGACCCGTCAGCCTTGCTGCCAGAATCACACCGAAAAATACTACAACCACCATACCTGCATAGACCAGAGGCCTGATCTTCAATCTGCCTCCAATATCGGCATCAAGCGCATCTTTTGCAGGGCAGTAGCTAACGCAGGTCATACAGCCGGTGCACTCAGCAGAACGGACATACTCCTTTTTATCGACAGGCAGGAGAGACGGACAGTTTTTGGAGCAGAGGCCACAGTCAATGCATTTTGACTCGACCCTCTTAATCTTCACCGGACTCAGCAGGCTGATTACACCAAGCAACCCTCCATACGGGCATAGATACCTGCACCAAAAATTGTTATAAAAAAATGAAGGTACAAATAGTGCAGCAAGAGTCACCTGCGTAGTTGTGGACATATCAGCAAAGAACCTCAGCAGCTTTATATCCGAAACCTTCCAGTATGGCGTATTAAGGAAACCTGAGATCTGCACAGGCGTCATCTTGATGATGATCGCATACACAAAGAATGCCATAATGATATATTTTAAAGACCTGAGCGGATAGTCAATATACTTATGTATTTTGAAGTTCCCTCCGAACGCCTTTCTTCCAAACTTCCATACAATCTCTGAAAGCGTCCCGACAGGGCATATCCAGCCGCAAAAGGATTTCTTAAGCAGGACGGCCAGAAGCAGCGCCCCGATGAAAATTACGAGTGCAGCCGGGTGTATCGGATCAAACATGCCGGTTGTGACCCAGAGCTTCAGGGCCATAAGCGCTCCGATCGGCATAAAGCCCTCGACTGAGGGCGAGCGGCCCACAACAGGAGACAGTCCCATTTCGATGGACTTAATGAAAAGGTAGAAGGTATAGCCTGCATAGAGCACCATCAGGAATACGGCCCACTGAACAGCATACCGGATCTTTCTTATATAGGAGCGGTCAAATTTTTCCATTGCGTTATTATAATTCCAAATCACCTTCATGTTTATGATATATATCAGTAATTCATTGACATAAATGTCTTTTTAGGTGATTATTCTTAGCATGGAATTAAGCTTTAAGCGGCTAAGCATTGAAGGAGCCTGCGGCGCTCATTTCATCGACGGCAACAGCGTCAGCCTCCTCTACAAAGGCAGGGATTCCTTTGATGCCATCTTCAACGCGATAGATGACGCAAGAGAGATTATCTGCCTCCAGTTCTACATATTCCGCAATGATGAGACAGGGACAGAGGTTGCAAATCGCTTAAAGAAAAAGGCAGCAGAGGGTGTCAGGGTTTATCTGCTCTATGACCATTTCGGGTCTATCGGAACTCCATTAAACTTCTGGAAAGACCTCAGGGCTTCTGGAATAAATGTGAGGGCTTCCAGACCATTTAAATGGGGTGACCCGTTTTATTATGCTCACAGGGATCACAGGAAGCTGATAATCATCGACGGCCTCAAGGCGTTCACTGGCGGATTAAACATTGCGAACGAATACAGGGGTTTTCACATAAAAATAAAAAGGACCGGTTGGCGCGACACAGGCATTATGCTTGAAGGCCCTATAGCTCTCGAACTCTCTAAGACTTTTGTAAAGACATGGACTGCATGGGGAGGCGGGCAGATTAAAGACAGTAACGGGTCGATAATATCAAGTGAAGGATCAGGAGGATTGCCTGTAATACCTATTTTTGCATCATCATCTAAGGGGAGAAGGATGATGCGCAAGCTCTTATATTACAGCATCAAACAGGCTCAAAAAAGCATACTCCTTACAACTGCCTATTTCACGCCGAGCAGGAGGCTGGTAGATTCTCTTGAGGATGCGATTAGGAAGGGAGTCTCTGTGAAACTGCTTTTACCGGGCATTAGCGATGTGCCTGCGGCACATTATGCAGGAAGGGCCTTTTTTAAGAGACTGCTAAGGTCAGGCGTGAAGATATACAATTATCAGGGAGAGGTCCTCCATGCAAAGAGCTATGTATTTGACTCCTGCTGGAGCATAGTAGGCTCTGCAAACCTCGACTTCCAGTCTCTCAGATGGAATGACGAGGGTAATGTCGGGATACTCAGCCATGAGTTCGGCAGCCAAATGACAAGTGTTTTTGAGGAAGATCTTCAGCATTCGATAGAGATAACAGCGCAGGATTGGGAAAACCGTCCGCTCTGCGACAGGATAAAGGAGCGCTTCTTCGTCTTATTCAGGAGGAGGCTGTAAGTCCTTTGGACCACCGCTTTTAACATATTGTAGTATTGTCAGCCCTATGATAAAAAAAAGCGCTATCGAGAGTATGGCAGGCCTCTGGCTCCCATATATCGCAGACACCGAACCGAAGACGAGAGGCCCTGCGACTGCCGATGTCTTCCCTACCATTGAATAGACTCCGAAGTATTCGGATTCATGGCCCTTAGGCACAAACTCAGCAAAGAGCGCCCTCGAGGCTGCCTGCACAGTACCGAGACCGAGACCGGCTATCGATGCAATAAGCCAGAAGGCTGGCTTGGAATCAACAAAAAATGCGAGCACTGAGACAGTGGTCCATAGGACGAGCGCGAAGGTAACAACCCGCTTCGGTCCCCATGTGTCAATAGGTCTTGCCATAACAAAAGCCCCTGTCAGGGCGGTCATCTGGACAACAAGATAGAGCAGTATCAGTTCTTTTGTTTCAAAACCGAGGGTAGTCGCCGCAAAGATACTCGAAAAGACTATAACAGTATTGACTCCGTCTTCATAAAAGAGATATGCCGCGAGGAACTTCCTCGCCTCTTTTTTCTTCCATACTCCTATGAAGGTCTTCCATGCATCCTGAAGTCCTTTCGAAGCAGCATGAACAGTCTTTAATCCCGTTTTCTTGTCCTGAGGCAGGAATATAAATGCAGGCACTGAAAAAACTGCAAATAGCAGTGATACCATTATCCAGACGAGATCAAAACTGCCTCTGTTCACAAGCGGGATCGCCATAAGGAGGGACAATATCGAGCCTGCGTAACCCGTCGCATATCCCCATGCAGATACCCTCCCCTGATAATCCTTGTGCGCTATATCAGTCAGGAAGGAATTATAAAAGACAAAACCGCCCTCCATCCCTATATTTGCAAGCACTATAAGAAAAAATCCTTCGAGCGCCATCCCCTTTGTAATAAATGACAAAAAGGCTACTGCTGCAATGCAGAGTAAGGTATATGCAAACAGGAACCTCTTTCTCAAGCCGCTATAGTCTGCGATCCCTCCCATGATGGGTGAGGTGAGCACCACAAAGGCCATGCTGAGGGAGACCGCCCTTCCCCACCAAAGGTCGCCGGCTCCGGCCTCGTTCCCGACAATCACATTGGCGTAATAAACAGGGAAGATGACCGCAGCTATGACCGCAGAATAAGTTGAGTTCGCAAAGTCAAACAGGCACCAGCTAAGTATCTGCCTTTTGTTTTTCATGGACTCCCTGACACCTTAAGATACGTATTACAGAAAAGTATAGCAGATGCAATATTTCCTTGCGACGCATGTACCATCTTTGTCGGGGAGCAGAAATAAGCGTACCTTCGGACAGGTTCATTTTGTGGTAATATCTTCTTATGACAGTCAAGAAGCTGCATATTTTCCTGCTCCTGCTGACTGCGGTCATAATAACTGCCTTTCTCCTATGGCCTTCCGACGAAAGCAGGATAAAGAAGCTCTTCAAAGAAGGCTCTTCAGCAGTAGAGGCAGAAGACATCGAAAAGGTTCTGTCAAAGGTCGCATTTAGCTATCACGATGACAATGGGATGACATATCTGTATATCAAGGATGCGCTTAAGAGACAGTTCGATGCCCTTGCAGATATAGATGTTGAACATGAAAAACTCAGGATTACCGTTTCCGAAAAAACAGCATTTGCAGAGATGGATGTGAGGGTTATCGCTACTCTCGGAAGCGAGACAGGCTATATAATAGGAGATATCAAAAAGCCGCTGCATCTCAAATTCACACTCGAGAAAGAACGCACAAAATGGCTCATTGTAAAGAGCGAGGGGTTCAGGCTTTAGGTTGTCGTCAACGCAAAAAAGATAAGCCAACCATGCCGACATTCGATAAATTGGTTAAAGACTTAAGGCAAAGCTTACTGCGTTACGAATTTCATTCAGTTTTTCTTTAGATAAAGCAATGATCAATGGCCC
>CAKKPH010000124.1 GCA_919901585.1 Thermodesulfovibrionales bacterium
GCTTTCCCCTTGTATCCTCGTGTGAGGATTATGGGATGGTAGCCCCACTTTTGAGCTTTTTCTGCTATAGCGATAACAGCAGGTGTCTTGCCGGTCCCGCCTACAGTTATATTGCCCACGCTGATAACCTTACAGGCCAGCCGCTTCTGCCTCCTGAGCTTGCGTGATTTTATTATTGAATATCCAATGTAATAAATAAGCTCTAATGGTCCCATAGGGAATTATAACATCACTATTTGACATTTCGCAGCCGTGCATGTCAACTTATTCATTAGTATAGAGTCACATCCGAGGTATCACGAATTTTATGGCACAGAGAACTGAGGCTATGGCTAATAAAATGTTGCATAACCTCTGGAGCGTCAGGATGAGGGCGTCAAAAAATATTAGCGGTAAGGGGCAAGGGACAAGGCCTATTGGCTCGTTGAGCCAACGGCTCATAGAGGGCAGGGGGCAGGAAATGCATATATCCGGAGCTGAGGGGATTTATGGGCCATCAGATATAGACAAGGTCATCAAGAGCTATTATCAGCGTGCGGTAGAACATTCGAGAGGATTACCTGACGAGATTGTCATTACTGTCGAGAGGCTTAAACAAAGACCTGACATTGTATCTGTCCTGCCTGTCTCGACTATCAAATCAGGTTCTCCCTCCGAGGCGCATAAAACTATAAACGGATTGCTCTCAGACGCCGGGTTATCAAAAAAAGCGATTGAGAATGGATTGAAGGTTGTGTGCGGGAAAAAGGCAATGCGCGGGGCATCGATGATTAAGGCTGAATCAGGCATCCGCGCCGAGCCTGACAGGAAGCGGGGCGTGAGGGTATCGATGCTCGGCATGGATAAAGGTTCAGAGAAGGCCATCTCCATGAAGCTTACTAAGGCAAGGATAAACACGACAACAGTCAAAGAAGCGCTTACGCTTGCGTCAAAAGTGGCATCGTGCGGAGGAGTTATTGCGGAATTGTGCATTTCCGACGACCCTGACTACACAACCGGCTATGTCACATCAAAGAGATTCGGATATATCCGCATACCCCGTATAAAACAGAAAGGAAGCTTAAGCGGTGGGAGGGTCTTTTTTATTAAAGAGAGAGCAGACGTTAAAAAAATTATTGAATATCTCGAAAAGAGACCTGTCATCGCAAAAGGGCTGCCTGAGGTCGGAGGTGCAGTATCTTTAAATGAAGTCCTCTCTTGTACTAATAGCTAACCCTGCTGCCAAAAAGGCATCAGGACAAAAAATACAGACGGCAGCCCGTCTCTTTGATTATGCTGGTTACGACCTGAAGGTCTTTCTCACAGAAAAGAGGGGTGATGCTGAGGTTTTTGCGAGGAATGCTTCATCTGATGGGGCAGGATTTGTTATTGCAGCCGGAGGAGACGGAACTATCAACGAGGTTATAAACGGCCTTGCATACACGGGGACCAAGATGGCTATCCTGCCATTGGGGACTACTAACGTGCTCGCAAAGGAGCTCGGCATCCCTGAAAATATAGGAGGCGCTGTTAAAAGGATTTTAAATGGAAGTGCGCATACTGTTTCATTAGGAAAGATTACGTTCACGCATCACGCATCACGCATCACCCGTTACTTCTGCCTTATGGCAGGCATTGGGTTTGACGCTGATGCTGTCTATGGACTGAGCGGGGGTTTGAAAAGATACTCCGGCAAATGGGCTTATATTGCGAGCGGTCTGAGGATGCTCTCTATGTACTCACCTGAGAGGCTGACCTTCATAGTTGATGGGACTGCTTATGCCGGATACAGCGCAATTATCGGTAAGGCCTCAAGGTATGGAGGGGACTTTAAGGCAACCCCGGATGCAAGCATCACTGAACCTGAGCTTTATGCCTGCATAATGCACGGCAAAAGGCGTGTGGATGTTCTCAGATATGTCTATGGCATAGTAATAGGCAGGCACCTGAGGTACAAGGATGTCACATATCTTAAAACATCGTCTGTGCAGATTGACGGCACTGCGCATGCACAGGTCGATGGTGAATATCTTGGGACTACACCTGCGACTGTATCTGTGGCAAGGGATGCGCTAAAGGTGGTTTATTAGTGCGATTTACTTTTTCTTCTCGATGACATCGCACACCCACGAGAAGGCAGCAGCAGATGTCGGGAACCCTATTGTGTTTATAAGGAGCGCAATGGCGTGGTATACCTCATCCTTTGATGCTCCGGCCTCAAGCGCCCTCTTTGCATGGGAATGCACACCGCCCTCTGATTTCATTACAGCACATGCAGCAAGCTGGATAAGGTGGGCGGTCTTTGTGTCAATAGGGCCGGCCTCTTTGGCGAGCCTCCCGGCTTCCTCGTTGTTCCTGAGCAGCTCAGGAAACTTTTTTTGGATCCTCTGGTAATTCTTGGGATACTTCGGCATTGTGCACCTCCTAATAATGTTTCTTGAGTTCTAAGAGAACGCCCTTAGCCACACTTTTAAGGGTATCAAATACGCCTACCCCTGTCAATGCAACACCCTCAAACCAAGGGATAGTGTCGGGGTTGAGTATGGCATTGAGTTCTTCGAGCGGTGCTATGTTCTGCAGATCCCTCTTGTTGTACTGAATAGTAAAAGGCAGCTTATCGAGGTTGTAACCTTGTTCACTAAGGTTGAACCTGAGGTCCTCGAGGCTTTCGATGTTGGCGTCAATTCTCTCGATCTGGGAGTCTACGACAAAGACAATTCCGTCAACGCCCTTGAGGATCAGCTTCCTGCTTGCAGCATAGAATACCTGGCCGGGCACTGTATAGAGGTGAAACCTGACCCTGAAGCCCCTAATAGCCCCGAGCGTCAAAGGCAGGAAATCAAAGAAGAGTGTCCTCTCAGACTCTGTTGCAAGCGAAATGAGTTTGCCCTTTTGCTCAGGGGTCGTCCTCTTGTATATATACTGGAGGTTGGCTGTTTTTCCGCAGAGCCCGGGACCGTAGTACACGATCTTGCAGTTGATCTCACGGGAAGAATAGTTTATAAAGGACACGTTCTCAGCACCTACCCAAAGAGTCTGTCAATATCTTCATCGGTTAATTCAGCAAGGGGAGACGCGTCTGTACTTTCATCATTCCTTGCCTCCTCAGACTTTTTGGCGATATCTTCAAATATCCTCGTGAGCCTCTCGGTAGCCCTCTTCACCCTCAGCCTTACAAGCCCGAGCGAGGACTTTTGGTCAAATATAACAGCGAGTATTATCCTCTGACCGATAAGGGATATATGAATATTGTCTTTTTCCCCCTCATGGAAAAGTATGGTGAATTCCCTTTCGCCGAGGAGCTGGGCAATCCCTCCTGTAGCTGCGATGTTCCCTGCAGTCAGTGATGCGAGGGCGGTCGTGTCAATATCATGGGTATCACCGACAGAATCGATTAACTGGCCATTTTTGTCTACAAGGAACAGCACCTTTGCATTTGACAGCTCGTAGAGTTTTTTGAGTTCATCGTTGATCTTTCTGAACTCGCCCTCATGCATGACAAGGTCGAAATTGAGCATACATAAAAATAGCACATTATAAGGTTAATATCAACAAGCTGTGCGGCTATGTACTGGATGAGCTGATCTGGGCTTCCCTGTTAAGCCTCTCCCATTCCCTGTCGATCTCTTCCTGCAGCCTCCGGACTATCCATTCATTGCCGGGTGCGAACATATGCTTAAACCTCCCCTGAGGCTTAAGGAACTCCTCAATGGGTTTCTTCTCTTTGGGGACGTAGTTGATCTTAGTAACGCCGTCCTCTATCTCATAGAGCGGCCAGTAACAGGTATCAGCAGCGAGCCTGCTCAGAAGTATGGCATCGTCAGTAGCAGACCTCCAGCCCCTGTTGCAGGGTGAAAAGGCATTGATGAATTTGGGACCCTCTGTCTCGAGGGCCTTTTTGAACTTGTTTATAGAGTCCCTCCAGTGCGCAGGAGATGTCTGAGCCACATAAGGGATGCCGTGTGCAGCCATTATCCTCGTCAGGTTCTTCCTCGGCTGCATCTTGCCTTTAACGACCGAGCCTACAGGAGATGTGGTTGTGTCGGTCCCGAAAGGTGTTGCGCTTGAACGCTGTATGCCGGTGTTCATATATGCCCCGTTGTCATAACAGAGATAGAGCAGGTCATGGCCGCGTTCCATGGCGCCTGAAAGGCTTTGGAAGCCGATGTCGTATGTGCCTCCGTCTCCTCCGACGGCAACGAACTTTATATCCTTGTCGATCTTCCCCTTTTTCTTGAGCGCCTTGTACATGGTCTCGATACCTGAGGCAGTAGCTGCTGCGTTCTCAAAGGCGCTGTGTATCCACGGGGTCTTCCATGCCGTGTAGTGCGATACAGCACTACAGACCTCGAGTCAACCCGTGGCATTGGACATGACAATCGGATATTCCGATGCGAGGAAGAGCTGTTTTATGATGATCGGAGCACCGCACCCCGAGCACATCCTGTGCCCATGGGTCATTACGTCCCCTTTTTTAGCATAGTCCTTAAGGCCTAACTGTATAGCCATATTATTCCCTCACTCCTATATATTCTTTGTACGTTTTTACCCTTCCTCCCTTTGCTATCTCTGTCATCTCGTCGAGGACCATCGCAGCATGCTCCGGGAGGTAGTCCCTTCCACCGAGGCCGTAAATCTTGTTGATAAGCACAGGCCTGTTCCCACTTATCAGCATCATCGCTGAGGCAATCTCCATGTACATCGGGCCGAAGCCTCCGAAGGAGTCTGCCCTGTCCATGACGCATACTACTTTTGCGCCCTTCAACGCTGCTGCGACCTCTTCATACGGGAAGGGCCTGAAGAGCCTCGGCTTGAGGAGTCCGGCCTTCACGCCTTTATCCCTGAACTCGTCCACAACATCCTTTGAAGTACCGGCAGCAGAGTTCAGTATCACGAGGGCGATCTCTGCATCATCGAGCCGGTATGCCTCAAAGAGCCCGTATCTCCTGCCGGAGAGCTTTTCGAACTCTGCAGCGACGTCAAGCACCACCTTGCTCACCCTTGTCATTGCTTCGTGCTGCGCCCTCTTATACTCCATATAATAGTCAGGCAGTATCAGCGGCCCGTAAGAGACCGGTTTTGTGACGTCAAGGAGTGGATTGACCGGCGTGAATTCTCCGACAAACTTCTTGACCTCATCGTCTTCAAGGAATTCAACCCTTGCGATGGAGTGGCTTATAATAAACCCGTCCATACATATCATGGCAGGCACCCTAATGTCCATATGTTCTGCTATCCTGAACAACTGGATAGTGTTGTCATAGGCCTCCTGTGCGTTTTCCGACCAGAGCTGAATCCATCCGGTATCCCTTGCGCCCATGCCGTCCGAATGGTCGCAGTGGATGTTGAGGGGTGCTGCAAGCGCCCTGTTCACAAGGGACAGGATTATCGGAAGCCTCATGCCTGAGGCTATAAAGAGCATCTCCCACATGAGGGCGAGGCCCTGCGAAGACGTGTTGGTGAAGACCCTTCCTCCAGCTGCCGAGGCGCCGATGCAGGCGCTCATCGCGCTGTGCTCGCTCTCAACAAGGATGACCTCAGTATCGACCTCGCCGTCTGACACAAAGGCGGTGAATCTCTGCATGACCTCTGTTGAAGGCGTTATAGGATAGGCAGCACACACATCAGGGTTAATTTGCCTGAAGGCATTGGCAACCGCCTCATTACCGGAAACAGCGAGAACTTTTGCCATCTTATTTGTCCTCCTCTACCATGACGATCGCCTTCTGTCCCTTTTTGCCTGGACACTCAAGGGCGCAGATGCCGCAGCCCTTGCAGAAATCGTAATCAAACTCATCCCTTTTTCCGTCCTTTGTCTTTATCGCCATATCCGGACAGTACGTCCAGCAGAACATGCATTGAATACAGTTCTCAGGATTCCAAACAGGCCTGAATGACCTCCATGAACCGGTATGAAACTCTTCAGCGCTCCCCGGTTCAGTCAATACAGCGCCGGGGGTTAAGTCCTTCCATCCCTTCAGTTTCATACTTCTTTTACCTCCTCATAGCCTCTCCTTGCAGCTTCAAGGTTGCCGTCTATAATCTTCTGGGAGAATTTTTTGCCGAAGCTCTTTCTAACATCCTCCAGGAGGCTGTCGAGGGTCACGATGCCGGTTATTTTGCATACTGCACCGAGCAGGGATGAATTCGGCAGGGCCCTCCCGAAGCAATCCATAGCTATTTTTGTGGCATCTACTGTATAGACTTTATTAACCTCCGGAAGCTTCAATTTGGCCCTTATCTCTGACGGTTCCTTTGCCGTATTCACAAGGAACAGGGTACTGTCCTTTGAGCCTTCTGTGATATTCACAGCCTCAAGCAGTGTCGCGTCAGCAATAACGACCAGATTTGGATGCAGGACAGGACAGTGCATCCGGAGCTCCTTGTCGCTTATCCTGTTATACGCCCTGAGCGGAGCACCCGAGCGCTCAGGGCCGTATTCAGGGAATGCCTGAACATACCTGCCGCCGCTAAGGCATGCATCTGCGAGGACCTTTGCAGCAGTAACTGTTCCCTGACCACCCCTTCCATGCCATCTTATCTCAACTGTCTCAGCCATGTAAGACCTCCAAAATCGATTTGAACTCATATTTTATAGAATGCCTTCTTACTTTTTCAAGGGAAAATTGCGGGCAAATTATCAAGGGACCGTCATGCTATAATAATAGGGCAAGACTAACATCAGGAATATGATTAATATCACCTTTTTATTATGAATAAGAGGCTAACAAAAGAGAAGGCCTTGCGTCTCTTCAGGGAGTCCGGACTCCTTGAAATTGGCGAGGCTGCCGACAATGCGAGGAAGGCGCTCCATCCTGAAGGCCCTGTGACTTTTGTTGTCGACCGGAACATAAATTACACGAATGTCTGCATCAACAGGTGCACCTTCTGTGCCTTTTACCGTGACAGCAACAGCAAGGATGCCTATCTTCTCGACAATGAGGAGATATTCAGGAAGATAGACGAGACAGTCGCCCTCGGAGGCACCCAGATACTTATTCAGGGGGGGCTTAACCCAGCACTCGATATCGGCTATTACACCGGTCTTCTGAGGGCGGTCAAGGGCCGTTACGATATAAACATACATGGTTTTTCGCCTCCGGAGATACATTATCTTGCTGACAGGCATAACCTCACCATAAGAGAAACCATCAGGATATTAAAGGACGCCGGACTGGATTCGATACCAGGTGGAGGCGCCGAGATCCTATCGGACAGGATAAGGGCAGTCCTGAGTCCGAGGAAGATAAAGACCCGGCAGTGGCTGAAGGTGATGGAAGATGCGCATAGACTCGGGATGAGGACTACAGCGACAATGATGTTCGGAAGCATCGAAGGGCCTGAGGATATTATAGAGCACCTCGAGGCAATAAGGGCCCTTCAGGACAGGACAGGAGGCTTTACCGCATTTATACCCTGGTCTTTTCAGCCGGGGAATACGGCATTAGTTCGGAGTTCGGTCGCCAAAGGCGACTCGCCGAGGCGAGAGTTCGGAGTTCGGAGTTCAAATAATAACCACGAACCACGAACCACGAACTCCGAACTTAAAATAGCCACTGCAGTCGACTATCTGAGGGTACTGGCCTTGTCGAGGCTGTACCTTGATAATATAAAGAACATACAGGCGTCATGGGTGACTCAGGGGCTTAAGCTCGCACAGGTCTCCTTGAGGTTCGGGGCGAATGATTTCGGCTCTACAATGATTGAAGAGAATGTCGTTGCCTCGGCAGGCGTGAGCTACAGCGTTACAAAGGACGATATAATAAAGGCCATTAAATCCGCAGGCTTCAAGCCTGCACAGAGAGATACGTATTATAATATAATCAAGGAATTTTAGGAGGTACCATGTCAGACGTTTTATATGATGTAGTAATAATCGGGGGCGGGCCTGCCGGCCTGAGTGCTGCACAGTATGCAGCACGGTCTAATCTCAAGACTATTGTTGTTGATAAATCTGCGACTGCAGGGGCGCTTGCTTTTACAAGCAGGATCGAGAACTATCCCGGGCTCCCGAAACCCGTATCCGGCAAGGAACTTCTCGACATCTTCAGGGAGCAGGCGATAAACTTCGGCGCAGAGTATGTCGAGGAGCAGGTGGTCGGAGTCAAGCTTGACAGTGAGATAAAAGAGGTCTATACATTCGACAAGGCTTATCAGGGAAAGACCGTCATAATTGCAACAGGCTCGATGGGCAGGAAACCATCTATCAAGGGTGAAAAGGAGTTCCTCGGCAAGGGCGTGAGCTATTGCGCCATATGCGATGCTGCCTTTTTCAGGGGCAGTACTGTCTGTGTGATCGGAGACTCAGAAGAGGCTGTAAAGGAGGCCGGGCTGCTTTCGAGGTTTGCCGATTCAGTCTATCTGGTCTCTCCGTCAAAAAAACTGAAGGTTGATGACGATTATCCTACCCTCAAGATACAGAATATTAAAGTTTTGAACGGTCAGTCTGTGAAATCTATAGAGGGCAGCGAGGTCGTCGAGAGGATACATATGTCTGATACAGAAGGCAAGGAAAGCACGCTTGATGTCTCAGGTGTCTTTGTGTATCTCCACGGTACCAAGCCTGTTATCGACTTCCTCAGTGAAGCCATCGAGCTTAGCGAGGAGGAGTGTATTGTCTCGAACAAGATGATGGAGACCTCCATACCCGGGGTCTTTGCAGCAGGGGATGTGGTATGTACAGAGGTCAGGCAGGTAGTCATCGCAGCCTCGCATGGCTGTATTGCTGCCCTTTCTGCAGAGAAGCACATACACCACAGGAAGAGGCACAAGTACGACTGGGCAAAGTAGTTGAGGAAATTCAGATTTGGGCTTTAATCCATCTCCTGAGGATAAATCGGGCTCCCTCCTTGTCCAGCGGCTGGTTGCCGGAGCCGCACTGCGGGTCCTGAACGCATGAGGGGCATCCTGAATCGCAGTTGCATTCAGTGATAATTGTCAGCGCTGTCCTGAGCCACTCATCCACGACCTCAAAGGCACGCTTTGTGAGACCGATCCCGCCCTCATAACCGTCATAAATGAATATTGCAGGCTCCTTAAGCTCCGGATAAAGGGTATAGCTTAAGCCTCCGATATCACCCTTATCGCAGAGCGCAAACAAAGGCATGCACGCAATTGACGCATGCTCGACTGCATGCATGCTGCCCGCGAGATCAAAGCCGTGTGTATCTATGGCATTAACTGTCTGCTTGTCGAGCGCAACCCATAGACCCTCAGTCTCAAATACATATTCAGGCATTTCGAGCTCATGCCTCGAAAGCCTTGTCCTGTCAAAGATGTTCTTCTTTTCGTATCCTGTAATCCTGCTCGAGATCCTCAGCAGCCCCCATTCGATTGTAAAAGAGGCAAGCCTGTTTATCTCCTTTTTTCCTATTATTGCTGTCTCTTCCTTGCCGAGGGCCTGTGTGTAGTAAGGGACATCTGTTTCTTTGCAGATGACCTTTTTCCTTTCAGTGTCGAGGTTCATAACCCGGTATTGTCTCCCCCTGTGGAGGTAGATTGCGCCCGGGAATGCCTCCCTGAAGACCCTGTAGCCGTTCAGTTCACCGATGCTCCTGTTGTTTTCATCCATTATATCAAAGGGCTCTCCAATCGCCCTTATGCCGGCCTCCCTGTGCGGCATCCTCTTTTTCGAAAACCATATGTCGCCTTTTTTGCCTGCGCTTAGATGACCTTCAGAAACAAGCTCATCGACGAGCGGCCTGATCTTCCCCAAATCATAGACCTTATCATCCCCGCGCAGATAGACCTCTGATGCAGCGCAGGGCAGGTGCTGTTTGAGGATCTTTTTATTGTCAGGGTCGATTACAGCAGCCTCATGGCTCTGCCCGAAGAAGATGTCAGGATGCCTCATTATGTACTGGTCGAGTGCGTCCTGCATCCCTACCATGACTATCACAGATTCCTGCCCATGCCTTCCGACCCTTCCTGCGCGCTGCCAGGTGCTCGAGACAGAGCCTGGATATCCAACGAGGATGCAGGCATCAAGCCCTCCTATGTCAACACCGAGTTCGAGTGCACTCGTAGATACGACCCCCAGCAGCTCTCCATTGAATAGCCTTTGCTCTATCTCCCGCCTCTCCTTCGGCAGGAAGCCTGCGCGGTAAGGGCTCACCCTGCCGGCCAAGTCCGGCGCCCTTTCTATTATCCAGCGGTATATAAGCTCGGTGATCTTCCTCGCCTTTGTAAAGACTATTGTCTTCAGGCCTGCCTTAAGGCACTCGATGAAGAGCCAGGTCGCTGCAGTGTACGGGCTGTCATGAGGGTTAAGAAAGATAAAGTGCTTGCCTGTCCGAGGGGCGCCGCTCTTTTCTACTGATTTGAACGGCAGGCCAACCAGTCCTTCCGCAAGATGTTTAGGATTTGCAATGGTTGCAGAACATGCAATGAACTGCGGATTAGAATCATAGTATCCGCATATCCTCCGCAGCCTTCTCAGCACATGGGCAACATTCGAGCCAAAGACTCCGCGGTATGTATGTATCTCGTCGATAAGGATGTATTTTAGATTTTTGAAAAAACCTTCCCATTTTGAATGGAACTGGTTTATGGCGAGGTGGAGCATATCAGGGTTTGTGAAGATCACATTCGGAAGATGGCTCCTTATCTTTTCCCTCCTGTAGGGTGTGGTGTCACCGTCATAGACCTCTGCAGGCATCAGCTGGATGCGTGAATGTTTCCGGGGATTCAGGTTGTGGCCAACAGCACTAAACAGCCTGTTCAGGTTTTTTACCTGATCCTGCTCAAGCCCCTTCAGAGGGAAGATGTAAAGGGCCTTTGTATCAGGTGCATCGATTATTGACTCGATTACAGGGATGTTGTATATGAGGCTCTTTCCGCTTGCGGTCGGAGTCATTACAACAACGTTTTCGCCTTGCCTTATCAGGTCTATAGCCTCAACCTGATGACTCCAGAACCGCGCTATGCCCAGCCCTTTAATGGCATCCGATAATTTCTCGTTCAGGTCGAGCTTCCCGTGAGACGGCTCTAAGGGGTGGATATACCGGTGCTCTGTAATTTGGACGCTGAACCGCTTGTTTTCCTCCAGATTTTTAAGAAGATTCTCAAGTGACATGCGTAATTATACTATACATATCATGAGCCTTATCCGCATGTCTTGTTCCGCGACAAAACTCCTTGAAAAAATTAAGAAAAATTCTGTATTATTATAAATTCAAGAGAAACCATTAGAGGAGACGGTGATAGACGGATTAAAAAAACTTAGGGACAAAATCGACCGCATTGATGATGAATTTCTGAAACTCCTGAATAAGCGGGCTGAGATCGTCCTCGGGATCGGGCGCATAAAGAGGAGGGAGAAGGCGAATTTCTATTCGCCTGAGAGGGAGAACGAGATACTCCAGAGACTGACTTCTTTGAACAAGGGCCCTTTCCCGAATGATGCGCTCAGGATACTGTTCAGGGAGATATTATCCGCATCGCTCTCTCTTGAGGAGCCGTTAAAGGTTGCCTGTCTCGGACCGCTCGCTACCTTCACCCACCTTGCTGCCACGAGGTATTTCGGCTCTTCGGCAAGCATTATACCCGTTGAAGGGATCAAGGAGGTGTTTGAGTCGGTTTATTCCGGACAGGCAGAATACGGGGTCGTCCCGATAGAGAATTCGAATGAAGGCGTTGTGAGTTACACCCTCGATATGTTCATGGACTATGACCTTACTATAATCGGCGAGGTGATGCTCAAGGTCTCACACAACCTTCTGTCAAAAAGCGGAGACAGGTCTAAAATCAAGAAAATATACTCGCATCCGCAGGCGGCTGCCCAGTGCAGGAAATGGCTTGAGAAGAACCTGCCGGCCATACCGGTATATGAGACAACAAGCACTGCAAGGGCCGCAGAGATTGCCGCTGAAGAGGAGGGGGCTGCTGCTATTGCGAGCGAGCTTGCTGCGAAGATGTATGACCTCTGGTTTGTTGAGCACAGCATAGAGGATTTCAAGGACAACTATACCCGATTCCTTGTTATAAGCAGGGAGCCTTCAAAGAGGACAGGCAGGGACAAGACCTCGATAATGTTTTCTACAAAAGACAAGCCGGGAGCGCTTTTCTACATCCTTGAGCCTTTTAAGCACGCCAAGATAAACCTCACAAAGATCGAATCGAGGCCGTCAAAGAGAAAGGCTTGGGAATATATATTCTTTGTTGATCTGGAAGGGCATATGAATGATAATAAGGTAAAAAAAGCCCTGGAGATGGTGAGGGGCCACTGCCTGTATCTGAAGATACTCGGCTCATATCCTTCGGGTGAGACAAAGTGATCAGACCGCCTGAGCATGTGGCAGCCATAAGGCCGTATCTGCCCGGGAAGCCTATTGAAGAGCTTGAAAGGGAGCTCGGCATCAGCGGCTCAATAAAGCTTGCCTCAAACGAGAACCCAACCGGGCCGTCTCCAAAGGCAGTTGATGCGATAAAAAGCATAGCTGATAACCTTAACCGTTATCCTGACGGGAACGGATATTACTTAAAGAATAAGCTGGCTGAGAGATTATCGGTCAGCCCTGATGAGATCATACTCGGCAATGGCTCAAATGAGCTCCTCGATATTGCGGCCAGGACTTATATGGAGCCCGGGGATGAGGCTGTCATGGCGCATCCGTCCTTTGTCGTATATTCGATGGCTGTACAATCCATTGGGGCAAAGGCTGTGCAGGTTCCGCTAAAGGATTACAGGCATGACCTTTCTGCGATGCGCAATGCGGTTACGGGCGGGACAAAGGTCGTCTTTATCGCCAATCCGAATAATCCGACAGGCACGATCAATAAAAAAGACGAGTTTGATCATTTTATGGAAGGGCTGCCTGACAGTGTCCTTGTTGTGGTGGACGAGGCATATTTTGAGTATGTCTCTGAAAAGGACTATGCCGACAGCATGAAGTGGTTCAGGAGCGGCAGGGATATCCTGATACTGAGGACCTTCTCGAAGATATACGGGCTTGCAGGCCTGAGGATAGGCTATGGCATAGCAAAGGCCGGTATAGTGACCGAGATGAACAAGATACGCGCTCCGTTCAACACAGGCACAATGGCTCAGGCTGCCGCGCTTGGGGCCCTGGATGACGATGAGCATGTCAGGAAGTCGCGCGGGACAAACGAGGAAGGGAAAAAATATCTCTATAACGAACTTAACAATCTCGGGTTGGAATATGTCCCGACAGAGGCTAATTTCATATATATGCCTGTGAAGGACTCAATGGCTCTTTATGAAAAACTTCTCAGAGATGGCGTTATCATAAGGCCTATGGGACCGAATGCCGTGCGGGTGACCATAGGGCTGCCTGAAGAGAACAAGAGGTTTATTGAAGCAATAAAAAAATAGTGTCAGTGGATAGTGTCAGTGCCAGAAATTATATTGCCGTCTTGTTTTTATCTTATACTGACACTAATCACTTACACTGTCACTGTCACTAAACTGGAGGATAGATGGACATTATAGTTTTAAGACCTGGAACATCTGAAGAAGCCCTGAAGCACCTGATCAAAAAACTCGAGAGCAAGGGATTGAGCGCTAATGTGTCGCGGGGAACCGAGAGGACAATAGTCGGAGTTATCGGAGACACGTCAAAGGTTACAGAGGAAGAAGAAGACGCGATACGTGTGATGACAGGCGTTGAAGAGGTGATGAGGATCATCAAACCTTATAAACTTGCAAGCAGGGAATTCAAGTCTGACAACACTGTCATAGACGTCAACGGAAGAATCATTGGCGGTAAAAAGATACAGGTAATAGCAGGGCCATGCTCTGTGGAGAACAAGGAGATGATGATAAGCATTGCCGGGGAGGTTAAGAAGGCCGGAGCCTCATTTATAAGGGGCGGGGCTTATAAGCCGCGCACTTCTCCTTATGCGTTTCAGGGCCTTGGTGAAGAGGGCTTAAAGTACCTTGCGGATGCACGGGAGGAAACAGGGCTTCCGATTGTCACCGAGATAATGGACCCGAGGGACCTCGATGTAATGCTCAAATATGCGGATATAATACAGATAGGGGCGAGGAACATGCAGAACTTCAGGCTGCTCCTCGAGGTCGGCTCGGTAAATAAGCCTGTTCTCCTTAAGAGGGGGCTGTCTTCCACAATAAAAGAGTGGCTTATGTCCGCAGAATATATAATGTCAAGGGGAAATCATCAGGTCATACTCTGCGAAAGGGGGATAAGGACATTCGAGACCGCTACAAGGAACACCCTTGATCTGAGCGCTGTGCCTGTCCTGAAGCAGCTCACGCATCTGCCTGTTGTTGTTGACCCGAGCCACGGTGTAGGCAAATGGGACCTCGTTGCTCCGATGTCAAAGGCTGCAGTCGCGGCAGGAGCAGACGGGCTTTTGATTGAGGTGCATCCTAACCCTGAAGATGCGATGTCGGACGGCGAACAGTCCTTGAAACCGGATGATTTCTATAAGCTGATGCAAGAGATGAGGCCGATAGCGGAGGCTGTCGGAAGGGAAATATAAAGCCTTGAATTCAGAATCCAGAATTCAAAATTCAAAATTCAAAAATACTGAAAAAATATTCTTCGATAAAGTCGCTATCCTCGGTGTCGGCCTCATCGGAGCCTCGTTTGCGCTTGCCCTGAAGGAGAAGGGGCTCTGCAGGGACATATGCGGCTACGGCAGGAAAAAAGAAAACCTCAAAAGGGCAAAAGACCGCGGCATAATTGACGGGTACAGCCATGACATCAGAGAAGCCTGCAAAGACGCCGACCTGATAGTGCTTGCAACGCCTGTCGGCACATTCAAGGACATAATCAGCAGGATAAGGGATTCCATGAAGCAAGGCGCTGTTGTGACTGATGCCGGGAGCGTAAAAGGCAGTCTGGTCTCTGAACTCGAAGCCCTGATGCCTGCAGGTGTCAACTATGTCGGTTCGCATCCGATTGCAGGGAGCGACAAGTCAGGCATCGACGACGCGCGCGCAGACCTTTTCAATAACGCAAGATGCGTAATCACGCCGACAGAGAAATCGGACAAAGACGCGCTTCAAAAGGTCTCGTCTGTATGGAATGCGTTCGGCGGGAAGGTTGAATTCATGGACCCGTTTAAGCATGATGAGATATACGCTGCTGTGAGTCATCTCCCTCATATCCTTGCCTATTCACTGGTTAACCTCGTAAACCATATTGATCCCGATTACATAGAACATGCCGGTCAGGGCTTTAAGGATGCAACGAGGATAGCAATGAGCTCACCTGAATTATGGAGGGATATATCAGTATATAACAGGGGCAATATCATCAGGCTGCTTGAGCAATTCAGGGAGGAGATAAGCAAATTGGAAGGGATGCTCCATTCAAGCGAAGCATCACGCCTTGAGGATGAGTTTGCAAGGGCGCAGGCCTTGAGAAAGAGGATTGAATAGCTCCGGACATGAAGCGTGTTGAGATAAAGAGGGCCAGGTCATTAAAGGGCGAGATAACGCCGCCGCCTGACAAGTCAATATCGCACAGGGCAGTGATGTTAGCAGCACTGGCTGACGGCAAGAGTATTGTGAGAAATCCTCTTATGGCAGAAGACCCTGTAAGTACTATGAATGCAATGAGGATGCTTGGGGTTGAAATTACAGAAGCCAGAAATCAGAAGTCAGAAATCAAAAGCAACTCCGAACTCCCATGGGTCGTAGACCGAACTCCGAACTCCGAACTGATAATCCACGGCAAGGGGTTATACGGCTTGAAGGAGCCGCTTGATGTTATCAACTGCGGCAACTCAGGCACAACTGTAAGGCTCTTGTCAGGGATTCTTGCCGGCAACCCGTTTTTCTCCGTGCTCAACGGCGATGACTCCTTAAAGCAAAGGCCGATGGCAAGGGTTATCAATCCGCTGAAAGAGATGGGAGCGGATATATCAGGGAGAGGCAACGACGGATATCTGCCGGCTGCAATCAAAGGGAGAAAGCTTAAGGCAATAAATTACAATATGCCTGTTGCGTCTGCTCAGGTCAAGTCATGTCTGATTTTGGCAGGGTTATATGCAGGCGGCCTGACGGTAATTACAGAGCCGCAAAGATCCAGAGACCATACGGAAAGAATGCTGAAGTCGATGGGAGCGGATATAGAGGTTGACGGGTTGACAATAAGGGTCAGAGGCTACCCCCCTATGTCCCCCCTTATCAAGGGGGGAATTGAAGGGGGGTTAAATCCCCTCGACGTTACTGTCCCGGCTGATTTCTCGTCTGCGGCATTCTTTATTGCAGCGGTCCTGATCGTTCCTGATTCAGAGATTTTGATCAAAAATGTATGCATAAACCCCACAAGGACAGGCATGCTTGAAGTTATAAAAGATATGGGCGGCATTGTCAGACTCGAAAATATCAGGGATGTTTCAGGGGAGCCTGTTGCAGATATTCATTGCAAGAGCGCTGATGCGCTTAAGGCAGTAAAGATGGATAAAGATATCATGCCGTCTCTCATAGATGAGTTCCCAATCCTTTGCGTTCTTGCAGCTCAGGCAGATGGTCTCACAGAGATCAGAGGCGCAGAGGAGTTGAGGGTTAAGGAGTCTGACAGGATAAAGGCGATGGCAACTGAATTAAGAAAGATGGGCGTTGAGCTTGAGGAATATCCTGACGGGATTGCGATTAAGGGAGGGGTTCAGTTAAAAGGCGCTGAGGTTGAAAGCTATAACGACCATCGCATAGCAATGTCCCTTGCCATAGCAGGGCTTGCGGCTGATGGAACAACCACGATATATAACGCATCATGCGTTGACATATCATTCCCGGGCTTTTTTGAGATGCTGAAAGGGTTGATTTAAATTCTAAATTTTTTTATGGGCAGGGTAATCGCAATAGACGGTCCTTCAGGTGCTGGAAAGAGCACCCTGGCAAAGATGCTTGCCGACAGGCTCGGGTTCAGCTATCTCGACACTGGGGCGCTTTACAGGGCTGTTGCGCTCTTATTCCTGTCAAAGGGCGTCAGGCCTGAAGATGATGATGAGGGACTTGAGGAGATACTGAGGAGATCTGAGGTGAGGATGGACAACGGCAGGCTTATGCTCAACAATAAGGATGTCTCTACAGACATAAGAACTCCTGAAGTGGGGCACTATTCATCTGTTTTTTCTGCAAGGAAGGTTGTGAGGGACTTTCTTTTGGATGTCCAGAGGCAGACTGCGTCTGTCAGCGATATCGTTGTTGAGGGCCGTGATACCACAACAGTCATATTCCCTGACGCCTGGAAAAAGTTCTATATGGACGCCCCGGTATCCGGGAGGGCGAGGAGGAGGTATCTCCAGTTAAGGCAGATGGGTATGGATGTCACAGAAGAGGATGCTGAAAAAGATGTGATAGAAAGGGATAACAGGGACTCTAAAAGGGATATAGCGCCGCTTATGAAGGCAGGGGATGCTGTTATAATAGATACAACGGATAAGAGCATTGACGAGGTTCTTAACTGCCTTCTCGGTGCCTGCAGGTAATTGAATATGGAGATATATACAGCAAAGAAGGCAGGTTTCTGTTTCGGCGTGAAACGTGCAATGGATATTACATTTAAGCTCGCAGATAAGGGGACTGAGGGTGTTTACACGCTCGGTCCCATAATACACAACCCTCAGGTGATAGAGAAGCTGAGGCTGAAAGGCATAGTCCCTACAGAGGACGTGAGCAACGGTAGCATAAAGTCGCTCGTCATAAGGACACACGGCATACCGGTTGATCTTCTCGAAAGGGCCTCAGGGGAGGGCTATAATATAATCGATTCAACATGTCCCTTTGTTAAAAAGGCGCAGCATTATGCTAAACTTCTCAAGGAGTCCGGGTATCAGGTTATCATCCTCGGTGACAGGGAGCACCCTGAGGTAAAGGGTATTATGAGCTATGCCGGTGATGATGTGATGATTACTGACGGCAAGGAGGACTTGCCTAAGCTCAAAAAAAAAGTAGGTATTGTTGTCCAGACGACACAGCCTGTCGAGAGACTGAAGGGACTGTTTGCAAAGGTCATTGAGCAATCGAAAGAGATAAAGGTTTATAATACTATCTGCAATTCAACTGCCCTCAGGCTGAAGGAGACAGAGGAGATGGCGAGGAAGGTGGATGTCATGATAGTTGTTGGGGGCAAGAACAGTGCGAACACGACCCAGCTTGCGAAGCTCTGCATGTCTGTGCCTATAAGGACATACCATATAGAGACCTCAGATGAGATCGAAAGCGACTGGTTTGCAGGCATCCGGAGGGTCGGCATTACTGCCGGGGCCTCGACACCGGACTGGATAATAAACGAGGTGGAATATAGAATTAAAGATATAGGAGGAAGAGTGGTTAATGGAAACCGATAACAACGAAATGGAGAGGCTGTATGCAGAGACCTTCCGGCAGATCGAGGAGGGGACGATCTTTCAGGGGAGGGTAGTGAGCATCAGGAATGACGGAGTCCTTATTGATATAGGGTACAAATCAGAGGGTTTTATACCTGCGGAGGAATTTACTCCCGGGGAGTTCATGTCACTTAAGGCAGGTGACGTCATTGATGTCTATGTCGTTGATGTGCAGAATTCAGAGGGCGTCGCAACCCTTTCTAAGGAAAAGGCTACAAAACTTAAGGCATGGGAAACGATTGAATCTGCCTTCGAAAACGGCGCCCCGGTGCAGGGTGTTGTGAGCGGAAAGACAAAAGGCGGTTTTAACGTTGACCTTATGGGAGTAAATGCCTTTATGCCGGCTTCACAGACAGATGCAAGGTCGATAAGAGAATCGGATAATCTGGTCAGCAGGACAATTCAGGTCAGAATTCTTAAACTTAACAACAAAAGCTCCAATATAATAGTTTCGAGAAAGGCGATACTCGATGAGGAAAGACAGAGGAAGAAGATGGAGATACTTCCTAAGCTCACAGAAGGCGCACTGCTCGATGGCATTGTAAAGAATATAACCGATTACGGTGTTTTTGTGGATCTCGGCGGGATAGACGGCCTGCTTCATATATCAGATATATCCTGGGGCAGGATAACCCATCCTTCAGAGTTCTTTGCCTTAGGCGATTCAATAGTGGTTATTGTCCTGAAATACGACGGCGAGCAAGGCAGGGTGACTCTCGGCTACAAACAGAGAAAGCCCGACCCATGGCTCACTGCAGAAGAAAAATACGCTGTCAATAAGACTGTGAAGGGCAAGGTCGTGAGCATTACAGAGTACGGAGCATTTGTGGAACTCGAGGAGGGCATTGAGGGTCTTGTGCACCTCTCAGAGATAGACTGGTCTCCGAGGCCAAAGCACCCTTCAAAGTATCTTACTATAGGAGAGACCATTGAAGCGGTTGTCCTCAGGCTCGACAAGGACGAGAGGCGGTTGTCCCTGAGCGTAAAGCAGACAAAGCCGAGCCCCTGGGTCCTTGTTTCAGAGAGATACTCTGTCGGACAGATGGTAACCGGCAAGATAAAGAGCATAACTGAATTCGGCGGGTTTGTCGGGCTGCCTGAGGGTGTTGACGGCCTTATCCATATTTCCGACATATCATGGACAAGGCATATAAACCACCCTTCCGAGGTCCTTAAAAAAGGGCAGAAGGTCGATGCCGTGATATTGAGCCTTGAGCCTGAAAAGGAGAGGATTGCCCTTGGTCTCAAGCAGGTCAATCCGGACCCCTGGTTAAAGGAGATACCTGAGAAGTTCAAGCTCGGGGACGAGGTTAAATGCCGGGTCCTCAAA
>CAKKPH010000125.1 GCA_919901585.1 Thermodesulfovibrionales bacterium
TCATCAATGTAACCGCCGTCAGCAGTAAAGTAATAGCCGGGGAGCATGTTTATATAGGACTGGAGGAACCTTCCGTCATCATTCCAGAGCGTAGGGAGCGCCCCGGGAGGAAGCGGGAGTTTGATGGCAACAAGTCCCTTTTTCATCGGAGCAAGCACCTTTCCGCTGCTGTCGAGTACCTGCACATCATACCCCGGCACCGGTTTTGTTGAAGAGCCGGGCTTGATAGGAAATTCTTCTATCCCCATACTGTTCGCGGTTATCGGCCAGCCTGTCTCTGTCTGCCACCAATGGTCTATTACAGGTTTTTTCAAAAGGTCATGCGCCCAGTGGTATGTATCAGGGTCGAGCCTCTCGCCTGCGAGGAAGAGGTATTTGAAGCCAGAAAGGTCATACTTCCCTATATATTCGCCCCGAGGGTCTTCCTTCTTGATGGCACGGAATACTGTCGGTGCTGTAAAGAGGACCTTTACCCCATGCTGAGATATCACGCGCCAGAATGCGCCCGGGTCAGGCGTGCCGACTGACTTCCCCTCATAGAGTATCGTTGTACATCCGTTCAGTAACGGGGCGTAAACAATATAAGAATGGCCTACTACCCATCCGACATCAGAGGCTGCCCAATAGGTCTCACCGGGATTTATCCCGTAAATATACTCCATGCTCCATCTCAGGGCAACTGCATGTCCTCCATTGTCACGCACAATCCCCTTTGGTTTGCCTGTTGTGCCTGATGTGTATAGTATGTAGAGGGGGTCGGTTGCCTTAACCGGCACGCAGCCGGCATTGCCGGCCTTTGACATCAGCTCATCCCAGTCAAGATCACGGCCTTCCAGCATGTCTGCCCTGCACTGCGGCCGCTGGAGTATGATGCATTTCTCAGGTTTATGTGCAGAGAGCTCAATCGCCTTGTTGAGCATTGATTTATACTCTATAATTCGCGTCACTTCAACCCCGCAGGAGGCAGAGATTACCAGCTTGGGCCTTGCGTCATCTATTCTTATTGCAAGCTCATGAGGTGCAAAGCCGCCGAACACAACTGAATGCACAGCACCGAGGCGGGCGCACGCGAGCATAGCAACAACGGCCTGAGGCACCATAGGCATATATAGGATTACCGTGTCTCCCTTGCCTACGCCAAGGCTGGAGAGCACCCCGGCAAAGCGCGAGACCTGCCCGAGGAGCTCACGGTAGGTGAATTTCTGTATCTGTCTTGTTACAGGGCTGTCGTATATGAGCGCTGTCTGGTCTGCCCTTCCGCCTTCTACATGGCGGTCAAGGGCATTGAAGCAGGTATTGAGTTCGCCGCCTGTGAACCAGCGGTAAAAAGGCGGGTTTGATCTGTCGAGCACCTTATCCCATTTTTTGTACCATGATATTGCCCCGGCAGCCTCTTCCCAGAAGCTATCAGGGTCCTGGATGCTCTTTTTAAAGGCTTCCTCGTACCTTCCCATCTGAGACCTCCCCATATTATTTTTATGGTATTATGCAGACTCAGTATAATTTTTCTTATCTTGCCGGAGCCGTGCAGGGTTTATCCAAGCGGCGTATAGGCACCAGCCCTTAGTATACTATATTCTCCGAGGTATATCCCAACAAGCTCCATAATCATAGCAAAACAATAATAGAACCTGTATTGTGTGCTTTCATAATGCGCAAGGATGCCTGCAATCAGCATGAATAATGGGATGATCAGACCGATGATTATTGCACCGCCAAAAAAAAGAAAAAAGAATTCGCCGGTTATCAGGAATTCAACAGACCTTTTTTCTGTGCCGCCATGAAGCGCCTTTAGGGTAAGTGCAGTTATAAATAGGAACAGAACCAGCAGGAGCAGGACAAGATTGAGCTCGCCTTAGGATACCAACTCTTAGCCAGCTCTCCTCTCAACGAGCCTTCGGCCAAGTGTTGCACTTCGTTATTGAACTGGCGATGCGATTTCCTGCATTATTGTTAAATTTTGCATGCAAAATAATGCGCTAATTTAGATAGCAAGCGTAGCTAAGCAATCCCTTGTTTTAGACAAGTCCTGCGTGTAGTATAAAATACAAAAATGGAAAACCTCTGGATAGTCTTTGCATTGATTTCCGCATTTACTCTCGCAACAAGCGATGCCCTCACAAAAAAGGCCCTCTCTATCCATAATGAGTATCTTATAGCGTGGCTGAGGCTGTTGCTTTCGTTGCCGTTGCTCCTGATATCACTCTTGTTTGTGCCGATCCCGTCCCTGGACAAAGAATTCTATATAGCATTTTTTTGCGCGCTTCCATTAGAGGTTGCTGCAATAATCCTCTATATAAAGGCATTGAAGGTCTCGCCATTAAGTTTAAGTCTGCCGTTCCTCTCACTCACGCCCGTCTTCCTGATAATAATCTCATACCTTATGCTCGGAGAAAAGGTCTCTCTTGCCGGTGGAGCAGGCATAATGCTCATTGCGCTTGGAGGTTATACCATGAACCTGAAGGAATTCAGAAAGGGTATGCTCGAACCATTTATTGCGATAAGAAGAGAGAAGGGCTCTATCTATATGATCGCAGTTGCCCTGATCTATGCATTCACATCCTCTCTCGGCAAGATGGCTATAGAGCATTCATCACCTGTTTTCTTCGGGGTTTCATATATCGCTGTTCTTGTAGGTGTGTTGACTCCAATAGCCCTTTACATGGGGAGAAATGAGATGCGCATGATTTTTCAAAGCGGCGCATTCCGATCTTCCATCCTGCCCGGTATATTCAGCTCCCTGATGGTCATCTCACACATGATCGCGATGAGCCTCACAAATGTAGCCTACATGATCTCTGTCAAGAGGCTCAGCCTCCTGATAGGTGTGTTTTATGGCTACCTCTTCTTCAGGGAGGCAGGCATAGGGGAAAGGCTTACCGGAACCCTTCTTATGTTATCGGGTTTCATGCTGATCGTGCTATATAGCTGAAGATAACAAAAAAGGTGTTGACAGAAAGAAGATGCGGACTTAATCTATGTATGAAATCTCTTTTTGAAACAGGAGGCCGTATGCGAAAGACAAGGACAGAGAGAAAGACCAAAGAGACCGACATATCAATCAGCATAAACCTCGACGGCAAGGGCAGCCACAAGATCAACACTTCCATCCCTTTCCTTGACCACATGCTCAGCCTCCTTTCATTCCACAGCCATATAGACCTCGAGATAAATGCACGGGGTGATATAGAGATAGATTACCACCACCTGATGGAGGACCTCGGCATTGTCTTTGGAGAAGCCATTAAAAAGGCCCTCGGTGACAAAAGCGGCATAAGGAGATACGGCGCGGCAACAATCCCAATGGATGAAAGCCTTGCACAGGTGGTGATTGATTTCAGCGGAAGGCCTTATCTGGTATATAAGGTCAAGCCTCCAAAAGGTTCACTGCGCGGTCTCGAGTTCTCGCTTTTTGAGGATTTCTTCAGGGCTTTAACGAGCCACGCCATGATGAACCTCCATATAGTCGTCCACTATGGCAGGGATCTCCATCACATATTCGAAGCGATATTCAAGGCCTTCGGAAGGGCCTTGCGCGAGGCTGCCTCAAAGGATCCCTCTATGAAAGGCCTGCCGAGCACAAAGGGAAGACTCTAAAAAACACTGATAGCAAGTGTTTTGGCTGAGCCGAAAAAATCATGAAGCCATTTACGACGATCGCAGTCATCGTCTTGTCTCTGGTCGCCTTACTGCATCTTCTCAGGCTCCTCTTCGGCTGGCAGGTCACCGTGAACGGCTTGATCGTTCCCCTGTGGATAAGTGTGCCCGGTTTTGTAGTCGCAACGGCGTTCGCGCTCATGCTCTGGGGAGAAGCGCACAAAAAGTGACGTCTTTTCTCAGACGCAGGTTAGAAACCATGATTTCCTTAGCTGTGGCAACGCCCTCAAGAAAGGAAATTCAGAAATTCCATATCCCTTTCCTAATCCCTTTTCCTATGAATTATTTTACTGATTTTGCCTTGAAGGGACTTTCTTGGACTGTCTGTAATGACGAGTTCTGGAGTGACAGAGGCAAAAAAATCATCAAAGCGTTGGAGGATAACAAGCTGCGCGACAAGGTCAAGGTTATAGTGGGCGGTGCGGCAGTAAATGCTGAAAAGGCAAGAACTTTAGTTGGAGCTGACGCATACGCATCAGACGCGGCTGAACGCGCCGGTGTTTCACTTTTTCTTGATGTAGTTGCTGAAACAGCCGTAGCGATGAGAAACTACCTTGATTTTGTCATCAAGTGTACCTCACTTCCGTTTCTGATAGACGCAAGCTCTGACGTGGTCAGGCTTGCCGGACTCAAAACCGCCAAGAAACATTCAATGATGAAGCGGGTAGTCTATAATTCTATCGGAGTAGATACTACAAAGAGCGCGATTGAGTTCGTTGCACCTGCTGTTTGGGGCTGTCAATGTATATAACAGGTATGAATTACAAACATTTGATCCTCATCGGAACCTATCTGAGCGACATCCCATAAGAGCAATGTTCCGGTAAATAAAAGGGGACTATCAAAGCTCATGGTTTTTCACGGCATACAGAATTAAGATACTGATATATAGGCATCCAGTCTTCTTTATGGCGCATCGAAAGCCCAGGATTAAACATATAATAGCCGGTTTTTATCCTTTTAAACAGTTTCTTACAATATGGATTTGTACTGTCATGTTCGTTTTTGGAAAGCAGCGCGGATATGTATGCGCGTTTTTTCCTGTAAGAAGGGATTATGCTGTCGGACAGCGACGATACCACTTCAGCAAGCCTGACTGCAGTAAGCGGAAGCCTGCCCGGTTCAAGATAGTTAATCCTATGATGCAGAGTGACAACGAAAATATTAAATAACAGGAACTCTCCCTGACTGCTGTCAATCTTGATCAACCTGTCATCCGCTTTGACGCTTATATTGGATGGAGCAAGAATCTCATTCAGTTCTGGAAATATTTCAGAGGCGAATTTCTTATCGTAAACCGCACGCTGCAATACAGACTGCCATGCTGTAAGCCCGTGATTATCCGTTAATTCTGCATCAGCGCCGGAGGCCATTAACTCTTTTATGAGTGGGATATTGCCTGACCTTGCAGCAAGCATTAGCGGAGTCTTGTTGAATACAGTGCGGTGGTTCATGCCGTAAAGCTCGCATTGTTTCAGGATGTGTTGATAGAAATTGCCGGCATAGCCCTGCAGATGTTTTATAGCATAATTTGTCCGTTGCTGATTATACAGGGACTGGTTAAAGAACGGCTTGTCCTGTTTGAGGAAATAAATCTGCCTGGCCTTGTCAAAGCCTTGGGCGCTGAGCAGTTCCATCATCTTTGGTTCGTCATAAAACAGAGCGTACTCAAACAATTCGAGTAATGTTTTGTTGGGTTTCTGCGAAATCTCCTTTTTCTCGTGAATAAGCTTAATAAGCCCCTTAACCTTTTGAAATGTGTATATCTCCCACGGTACTGGTTGGGTCTTCAGTATATCGCGTCTGATCTCATCAGCCTGTTCCTGCCTGCCCTGGAGCTCCAGCTTGCGCGCCTCTGTCTGCCATTCCTCGATGCTTGATTGCTTCGCATCCACTATTACCTGCTCTGTGGCATTATGCATCCCAAGCAAACGCATGAGCGGATGCCCTGTGTCGCCCTCAATTACATAAAGCCTTTGCACTGCTCGGGTAACGGCAACATATAGGGAATTGATGAAAAATTTATATACCTCAAGGGACTTATCGGTCTTATCCGCTGCCCTTATATATTTCAACTCCCCTTCTAAATCCTCCGCGTTGACGCCGCTGATTATCTCATTAAAGACAGAGCGCTCGTTTGAAATGAAGTTCGGCAAAATAACATTCTCATACTCAAGCCCCTTTGCCTCCTGAATGCTGAATAAAAGCGGCGTGTCAAAAAACTTCCGTACAGCCTCTTTTTCTTCATCGCGCATGACCAGCACGGCAAATTTGGCAGAGCGTCTCGTCTTCTGGTTTAACTCTCGCTTGACCTTATCCGTATCCTTCAAAAAAATAAGGCCGCCTTCTTTTTTCGAAAGACTGTTCATAAGATAGTTGCTCTCTCTATCAATAGAGCCAAACCTCTTTTGCTTAATTCTTAATATTTTATTTGATAAATCTGTTACTGCATCTGAATTGCGGAAGTTAGAGTGCAATATTCGTATTACCTTGCCGCTTTCCAATGAAGCGGTATTATAAAGCATGGTCTTAAGCGCGCTCCATGAAAAGAAATTGGGATGAACTATCTGGTTGGAATCTCCACAGAGAATAAAATTATCCGGGTTCTTAATTCCCTTGAGAATAAGTTGGAGCTGGATATTTGTTATGTCCTGCACCTCGTCAACAACAACATAATCATAACCCGATGTTGCATGACTAAGATAATTGTGAGCCAGTATATTAGGATCGTAATAGCCGTTTTCTTTTAAGAATGCAAGATATTTCTCAAAAAGCGTATAAGCGAGCGCACGCTCATCAGCAAGGTAAATAGACTGCCGAACACCGAGATTCATATAATCCTCGCGGGACAGATACGGTTTGTCCACAATAGAGCCGGTAATAACCCCGCGGAACTCCTCATACAAGCGATGGGCATCGGCAACTCGCTGCTGCCTTGGAAACCGCATCAGCCATTTCGCAAAAACATTGTATTTTATCTCCCTGCCTTGAGGTACGCGCATTGTTTCAAGGAATTCTCTAAAAGACAAGAATAAAATCTCCTGATCTTCATTCTCGTAATGGTGGGAATAATAAAGGTTTCTTGAATTGTCAGCAAGATATGGAGACAATGTTACATAAAGGACACGACCATGCAATTCCTTCATCTTTTCAAGGACAAGCGCTGTTTTTCCACTTCCTGCCGGACCGATAATTATAAGCGGGAGAGAGTGCCGGTAAGCGTCCTGCTGTTCAGGGTCAAATGAGATTATCTTGTCAAGAAAATGAAAGCGCGAGACCGAAGGATTAATGTAGGCAACAGCAGGCATGGCTTCTTTGTCAATCTCTGATTTATTGAAAAGAGGTATTTTCGATTCGTCTATACGAGGGCCTCTCAGGAACTTTGACTTGTCATAGGCATGGGTGAGGACAGCCTCGAGAATCAGGGCATATTGTGCGCAATTGTACGAGACAATCTTGAAGATAAGGCGGTTGCTGTCGTCAAGCTTTGCCCTGTAAAGGCCGTGCTCTGCTAACTTTTTGACCTCTGCGGAATAAAAATCATCCTTCTCAAGAAAGCTAATAACCTTCCGGTATTGGCTTCGCACCTTAGAGACATCGAGGTCTGCATATTCAAGAATTTTCACGGTGATATTGAATCTGTATCAAGACAGACAAGGAAAATAATTAGATGGTCGCTGCCTTTGCGAATCTAATCCTTCTCCGCCACTCTCCCTATGCTCACTATTCTATCCTCGGGATCCAGGTCCATAAGCTTTACTCCCTGAGTATTCCTGCCGTGGATTGAGGTGCTGCCCGCGATTGTCCTGATAAGCTTTCCTGTGTTTGCTATCATAACGACCTCATCTTCGTCACGGACTTGTATGAGGCCTAAGGCCTTGCCGCCTTTAGGGGTGAGTTTTATGGATATGACGCCCCTTCCGCCGCGTCCCTGAACAGGGTAGTCCTCAAGCTTAGTCCTTTTCCCTATCCCTTTCTCGGTAACGGTCAGGAGCGCTGTGTTGGTCTCAACAACCTCGGCAGACACGACCTCATCGTTTTTCTGGAGCCTTATGCCGATCACACCTTTTGCTGTGCGTCCCATAGGCCTTACGTCCTCTTCGTTAAACCTGATCGAAAGCCCTTCCCTTGTGCCGATGATAAAGTCGCTCTTGCCGTCTGTTTTTCTGACAGCGATAAGTTCGTCTTTGTCCTCTATTGTTACTGCTATGATCCCCTTGCCCCTCGGGTTGCTGTATTCTTCCAGATTAGTCTTCTTAACAAGCCCGTTCTTTGTGAACATCACGAGGTAGCCTTCCTTGAAATCGCGCACCGGAAGGGCGGTCGTTATCCTCTCGCCCTCAGAGAGCGACAGCACGTTTACGAGCGCCTTGCCTTTTGCAGCCCTGCCTGCCTCCGGTATCTGATATATCTTGAGCCAGTATAGCCTTCCGAGGTTCGAGAAGAAGAGCATATAATCATGGGTCGAGCCTATGAAGAGCTGCTCAACAAAATCCTCTTCCTTTGTCTCCATGCCTATAAGCCCCTTGCCCCCGCGCCTCTGGCTCCTGTATGCGCTTAACGGGTTCCTCTTTATATAGCCGGCATGCGACAGGGTTATAACCATCTCCTCCTCTGTTATAAGGTCCTCAATAGTTATCTCTTTAGTCTCTTCTGCTATCTCTGTCCTCCGCTCATCAGCATATTTTGTCTTAACCTCTAAGAGCTCGTCCTTTATTATCTTCGCGACGAGTGCCTCGCTCCCGAGTATCGCCTTCAGCCTCTCTATCTCTTTAAGTGTCTCTTTGTACTCATTAAGAATCTTCTCACGCTCAAGGCCAGTGAGCCTCTGAAGCTTCATATCGAGGATGGCCTGAGCCTGTATCTCAGAGAGCGGGTATTCCGAAATTAATCCCTGCCTTGCCTCTTCAGGGCTTTTGGCTGCCCTAATCAGGGCTATTATCTCATCGAGATGGTCAAGCGCTATCTTTAATCCTTCAAGGATATGGGCCCTCTCCTCAGCCTTCCTGCGCTCATACTTCGTCCTCCTGATAACCACGTCCCTTCTGTGCTGGAGGAAGTAGCTGAGGAGCCTTCTCAGGTCAAGGACATGAGGCTGGCCGCCGACAAGTGTGAGCATGATGATACCGAAGGTCGTCTCCATCTGTGTATGCTTATACAGGTTATTAAGAATAACCTCAGCCATTTCGCCGCGCTTAAGTTCAAGAACAACCCTTATCCCATCCCTGTCAGACTCATCCCTCAGGTCAGAAATGCCCTCTATCTTCTTTTCCCTGACGAGCTCAGCTATCTTCTCTATAAGCCTTGCCTTGTTGACCTGATAAGGCATCTCTGAGATTATAATGCTCTCACCACCCTTGTGCTCACGCTCGATCCTCGCCTTTGCCCTTACCTTTACAAGCCCCCTGCCGGTCTCATAAGCCTCTCTTATGCCGGCAGTGCCGTGTATCAGACCGCCTGTAGGGAAGTCCGGCCCTTTGACAACATTCCTAAGGTCTTTAACCGTTGTCTCAGGCTTATCGAGGAGCATCACAAGTCCGTCAACTACCTCGCCGAGGTTATGGGGCGGTATGTTCGTAGCCATTCCGACCGCAATACCGGCCGAACCGTTTATCAGCAGATTAGGTATCCTCGATGGCAGGATCTTCGGCTCTTCTGTGGTCTCATCAAAGTTCGAAATAAAATCGACCGTCTCCTTGTCAATGTCAGCAAGCAGCTCTTCTGCTATCTTGGCGAGCTTTGCCTCTGTATACCTGTAAGCAGCAGCAGGGTCTCCGTCTATTGAGCCGAAGTTGCCCTGACCGTCAACAAGCGGATAGCGCATGTTAAAGTCCTGAGCCAGTCTTACCATGGCGTCATATACGGCAGTATCTCCGTGAGGGTGGTATTTTTTCAGCACCTCGCCGACAACGCCCGCGCTCTTTGAGTATTTTTTGTTGGGGAGCAGTCCCTCCCTGAACATCGCATAGAGGATCCTCCTCTGGACCGGCTTTAGGCCATCCCTAACCTCAGGAAGCGCCCTGCCTATGATTACGCTCATCGCATAATCAAGGTAGCTTACCTTCATCTCTTCTTCGATATTTACAGGAATCTTTGACATTAAATCTCCTTTAAAAAGTCACAAACCGAAATGCCATAGATTATACCATTTTTTATCAGGAAATAGCATGCTTTTTTGAAGGGTAATAAGCGCATAAAAACGTTTGGTGCCGCTGGTTTTAGCAGTGCAGGAAGGAGCGTTTTCCGGATATGTCCTTAAGGGCTGTTGCAGCCTGTCAGCAGGTTAGATGGAACACAGCGATAATGCGTCTCCTGTCCTGCAAGGAATTAAATGTACCGGCAGCCTTGCCTGTCCTCTCTACCCTGACCTCAATCCCCTGCGACCTGATATAATCAACTGTCTCTTCAGGCACTTTCATCACACCCAGAAAACCCTTGCCGATCAGGAGGATTTCAGGCCTTGAACTAATCGCATCAATCAGGTCGTCAATCGAGAGGTTGTGGCCTTCCTTCCTCCGCCAGGACGGGTCAACATGATCAGGGTATATGATTACGTCCGAGGTGTATGTTTTATTGTCTATGACTATCTTCCCGAAGGAATAATGGGTTATCTTCATCCCTCACCTTTGCAATAGTCAAGCTGCAGGGCAGTTCTTTTCCTAAATATCTATATTCCTCGCCTCTAAGGCATGCTTGACTATGAATTCCTTGCGCGGTTCAACCTGGTCTCCCATTAGGATTGTGAATATCTCGTCAGCCTGCACGCTGTCTTCGATGTTTACCTGAAGGAGGGTCCTCTTTTCAGCGTCCATGGTAGTCTCCCACAGTTGCTGCGGGTTCATCTCACCGAGTCCCTTGTACCTCTGGATCGTCAACCCCTTCCTCGCTGTCTCGAGCACAAAATTGTGCAGCTCTGTAGTAGAGCCTGTCTCTTTAACCGTCTCCTTTGTCTTTGCCCTGTAAGGAGGATTTCCTATTTCCCTTATATGGCTGTAGAGGGCTTCAAGCTCCCTGAATTCTGGTGATAAGATGAGATTTGTATCGAGCACAAGCTTATACTGCTCACGTTTTATCTTGACACCGAATCCTTCGTGTTCTTCGTCAATGTATATTTCTTCTGCCTCTAAACCCTGTATCTCTTTCTTTATCTTCCCTATCAGGTCTGTGAATGCCTTTTTATCCTTCATTGTCTTCTTGTCAACACCCTCTCTCAGCACAAACCTTAATACAAGAGTGTCCTTGCGCCTCCTCTCAAACCATTCAACAAGCCTTTCAAAATTCATGAGGCGTCTAAGAAACGGGATGAGCGCCTTGCCCTTAACTTCCTGATTCTTTAAAGGGATTGCGATATCGTCTGCAGCGAGCTCGAGGAGCATGTTCTGCATCTCAGCCTCGTTCTGGATATATTTCTCTGTCCTGCCCTTTTTAACCTTAAAGAGCGGTGGCTGACCGATATAGAGGTAGCCGTTTTCGATTATTTGGGGCATCTGCCTGTAAAAGAATGTGAGCAGGAGCGTTCTGATGTGCGCACCGTCTACATCAGCATCTGTCATCAGTATGATCTTGTGGTACCTTAATTTTGATATATCAAAGTCATCGGCGCCTATGCCTGTTCCGAGGGCAGTGATGAGTATCCTTATCTCTTCAGAGCTCAGCATCTTGTCAAAGCGCGCCTTTTCGACGTTAAGGATCTTTCCCCTGAGGGGCAGTATCGCCTGAGAACGCCTGTCCCTGCCCTGCTTTGCAGAGCCTCCTGCAGAGTCGCCCTCAACAATGAAAATCTCGCTCAATGCCGGGTCTTTTTCAGAACAGTCTGCGAGCTTTCCGGGAAGCCCTGTATCCTCAAGCGCACCTTTCCTCCTCGTAAGCTCCCTTGCCTTGCGCGCGGCCTCCTTTGCCCTTGCCGCCTGAATAGCCTT
>CAKKPH010000126.1 GCA_919901585.1 Thermodesulfovibrionales bacterium
AGGCAGGCGTTGATGTGATTGTGATTGATACTGCGCACGGGCATACAAAGGCAGTGATAGAGACACTGAAGGCTGTAAAAAAGAGGTTCGGTGTTGATGTGGTTGCCGGCAATGTTGCAACTGCCAAGGGGACAGAAGACCTCATAAAGGCAGGCGTAGATGCTGTGAAAATCGGTATAGGGCCCGGCTCGATATGCACAACGAGGATAGTTGCCGGAGCTGGCGTGCCGCAGATAACTGCTATAGTCAACTGCTGTGCTGTTGCAAGAAAGAACAGGGTCCCTGTAATTGCTGACGGAGGCATTAAGTACTCAGGAGACATAACCAAGGCGCTTGCTGCCGGTGCCCATTCTGTCATGATAGGCGGACTTTTTGCAGGTACAGACGAATCTCCGGGTGAGACGATCCTTTATCAGGGCAGGAGTTACAAGGTATACAGGGGTATGGGCTCTCTCGGCGCAATGGAGCAGGGAGCGAGAGACCGATACATGCAGGACGGTGTCGAGACAAAGAAACTCGTGCCTGAAGGGGTTGAGGGCAGGGTCCCGAATAAAGGCCCTCTTTCGCAGAGCGTCCACCAGTTGATAGGAGGGCTTCGCTCCGGTATGGGTTATTGCGGTTGCAGGAGCCTCAATGAGCTGAGGAAGAAGACAAAATTTATCAGGATAACTAATGCAGGTCTCAGGGAAAGCCACGTCCACGACGTTATCATAACCAAGGAAGCTCCTAATTACAGGATTGAACAGTAAAGGGCAAATAATCTTAAGCCGTGAAACGTAATATGAACAAATGACAGCTTCGGACAAGATATTGGTTCTCGATTTCGGCTCCCAATACACCCAGCTTATTGCGAGAAGGGTCAGGGAGGCGAAGGTCTATTCTGAGATATTCCCGTTCAACGCACCGCTCGCAAAGATAAAGTCCTTTAACCCAAAAGGCATAATACTCTCCGGAGGACCCTCAAGCGTTTATGATGAAGGTGCTCCTTTGCCTGACCCGGCTATATTCTCACTCGGCATACCTGTGCTCGGCATCTGTTATGGCATGCAGCTTATGGCCCATTGCCTCGGCGGTTCTGTTGCCCGTGCCATGAAGAGGGAATACGGGAGGGCTGAGCTTATAGTAGATGATGACTCTGATATCCTGTGGGGTTTGTCAACGAGGTCAACGGTCTGGATGAGCCATGGGGACAGGATAGAGAGGCTTCCGGATGGTTTTAAGGTTATAGGCCACACAAACAACTCTCCTGTAGCCTCAATGGCCGACAGGTCGAAGGGGTTCTTCGCACTGCAGTTCCATCCTGAGGTGATGCATACAGTAGAAGGATTGAGGATACTCAATAACTTTGTCTTCAATATATGCGACTGCAGGCCGACATGGGAGATGGCCTCTTTTATTGAATGGTCTGTGAATCATATAAAGTCACAGGTTGGGGATAAGAGGGTTGTATGCGCACTTAGCGGAGGGGTCGATTCATCTGTTGTGGCCTTGCTCGTTCACAGGGCCTTGGGCGACAACCTTACATGCATATTCGTGGATAACGGCTTGCTCAGGAAGGGAGAGAACGAGAAGGTAAAAAAGACGTTTCAGGAGCATTTCCATATAAAGCTCGCATGTGTTGATGCAGAAAAGAGGTTTCTCGAAAAGTTGAAAGGCGTGGCTGATCCTGAAAAAAAGAGAAAGATCATAGGCAATGAATTCATTGCGGTGTTTGAGGAGGAGGCAAAAGAAATAGATGACGCCGAGTTCCTTGCACAGGGCACGCTCTACCCCGACGTAATAGAGAGCGTCTCTTTTAAAGGGCCTTCTGCTGTAATAAAGAGCCACCATAACGTAGGCGGCCTTCCTGAGGTCATGAAACTAATACTGGTCGAGCCGCTCAGAGAACTCTTTAAGGATGAAGTAAGGTTGCTCGGCCATGAACTCGGTCTCCCGGAGGAGATATGCTGGAGGCATCCATTCCCGGGCCCAGGACTTGCCATCAGATGCATTGGAGAGGTCTCTGAGGAGAAGTTAAGCATACTCAGGGAAGCTGACGCCATAGTCCTTGAAGAGATAAAATCTGCAGGCCTTTACAGGCCAATATGGCAGGCATTTGCAGTCATTCTGCCGATAAAAAGCGTCGGTGTGATGGGCGATGAGAGGACCTATGAAAATGTGGTGGCAGTCAGGGCAGTCACGAGCCTTGACGGCATGACAGCAGACTGGGCAAAGATACCGTATGATGTCCTGGAGAGGATTTCGAACAGGATAATAAACGAGGTAAAGGGCGTGAACAGGGTTGTCTATGACATCACCTCGAAGCCGCCCGGCACCATTGAGTGGGAATGATTATAAAGTGGGACAGATTCAGGGAATAAAACTAAAATGGAGATCAAGCCTTATCTTAATGCTAAAAAGGAACTCGTAGATTCCTTCCTTGCCTCATATTTCGATTCTACCGTATCGGCCTCTGTCTTAAGAGACTCAATGCAATATTCTGTTATGGCCGGAGGGAAGAGGCTCAGGCCTGTACTTGTCATAGCCTCTTATGAGGCTTGCGGCAGAGATGCTGAGGAGATAGTGCAGTATGCGGCTGCGCTCGAACTCATACATACATATTCGCTCATCCATGACGACCTGCCATCAATGGACAATGACGACCTGAGGCGCGGCAAGCCAACGAATCACAAGGTCTTTGGCGAGGGTATGGCAATACTCGCAGGAGACGCGCTTCTGACAGAGGCTTTCTATCTGCTTACAAATACTCAGCTATCGGCTATCGGCTTTCAGCCGTCAGTCATGCTCAGGATCATTCGTGAAATAGCCATGGCAGCAGGCGCACACGGTATGGTTGGCGGCCAGGCAGAAGACCTCCTTGCTGAAGACTCTGGGGTTGACAATGACAGCCTGTCCTTCATACACTCGCACAAGACAGGCGCGCTTATTACAGTATCTGTGAGAATAGGGGCGATACTCGCCGGAGCTTCTGAAAAAGAGATATATCTGCTCACGAGGTATGGTGAAAGCATCGGACTTGCCTTTCAGATAATTGATGATATACTTGATATAAGAGGGGATAGCGTTGAACTCGGAAAGGCTATCGGCTCTGATAAGAGGAAGAAGAAACTGACATTCCCTGCAATCTATGGCATCGATACATCTTTCAAGAAGGCAGAAAGGCTTGTTAATATGGCCTTAGAGGCACTCGAACCTTTTTCTCAAAAGGCTGATCCCCTAAGGGGGATAGCCGGATACATACTCCGCAGGAGAAACTGATGATCATAGAAGGCATTAAGTCTCCGGATGACCTGAAAAAAATCGGGAGAAACAGGCTGCCGGAACTCGCTGAAGAGATAAGAGAGCTTATAATAAGGCAGGTGTCAGTGGGCGGCGGACATCTGTCCTCAAACCTCGGCGTAGTAGATCTGACCATAGCCCTCCATTATGTTTTCGAGGCCCCAAAAGACAAGATCATATGGGATGTCGGCCATCAGTCTTATGCACATAAGCTCCTGACCGGAAGGTTTGGGAGTTTTCAGACATTGAGGCAGCATAAAGGACTTTCCGGTTTCCCTAAGATGGATGAGAGTCCATACGATGCCTTCGGCACAGGGCACAGCTCCACGTCTATCTCAGCAGCGCTCGGCATTATCGAGGCAAGAGACATCATTAAAAACTCCCAGCTCCCGGTTCCTGACTCACAACTCACAAATAAGGTAATCGCTGTTATCGGTGACGGCGCAATGACTTCAGGCCTTGCCTTTGAAGGTCTAAACCATGCAGGACAGCTCAAGAAAGACCTCATTGTAATACTCAACGACAATGAGATGTCTATTTCTAAAAATGTCGGTGCACTCTCGGCATACCTGAACAGGATACTTACAGCTGAGACATTCCGGAAGATAAAGAAAGAGATGAAAACTCTGATAGAAAATATACCTAAGGTAGGGAATCCGATGTCTAAAATGGCTCACAAGGCAGAAGAGAGGCTTAAGGGGCTCTTCCTGCCCGGGATCATATTTGAGGAACTCGGCTTTAATTACGTCGGACCGATAGACGGACATGATATTGAATTCCTTATAGACACCTTTAAGAGGGTAAGGAGCTCAGAGGAACCGGTTCTCCTACACCTTATAACAAGGAAGGGTAAGGGATACAAGTTTTCAGAAGATGATCCCTGCGTATTTCACGGCATCGGCCCCTTTGAGGTCGAGACAGGCCTGCTGAAGACAGCAGAAGGCAGGCAGGCCGCGTTAAAGGAAGACTATCGCAAAAAGAGCGGAACAACCTACACTGATATATTCGGTGAGACCCTTATCGAACTCGCATCAACTGACAGGCGGGTTGTGGCAGTTACTGCTGCGATGAAAGAAGGGACAGGTCTCTCTCTGTTTGCTGAAAAATATCCCGACAGGTTCTATGATGTCGGTATTGCAGAGCCCCATGCAGTCACCTTTGCTGCAGGCCTTGCCTCACAGGGCATAAGGCCTGTTGTTTCTATATACTCAACATTCCTCCAGAGGGCTTACGACGAGATAATCCACGATGTCTGCCTCCAGAGGCTCCCTGTTGTTTTTGCGATAGACCGTGCAGGGATAGTCGGCGAGGACGGCGCAACCCATCAGGGATTATTCGATATCGCATTTTTAAGGCATATTCCTAATCTCGTATTAATGGCGCCAAGGGATGCTGAAGAGCTGAGTATGATGCTGCGTTTTTCATTGGGACATAACGGGCCTTCAGCAATAAGGTATCCGAGGGGTAAGATAAGTCATCTGTCAGCGGCCAGTCACCTCAGCCAACTCGCCGGGGCAAGCAGTCCGCGGTCAGAATTAGAAATGGGTAAGGCGGAAATCCTTATCGACGGCGAGGACATCTCCATAATTGCCATTGGCAACACTGTGACCCCGGCGCTTAAAGCGGCAGAGATGCTTATCGAGGACGGTATCACTGCCTCTGTTCTGAATGCCCGCTTTATCAAGCCGCTTGATAAAGGCCTGATCCTTTCACTCGCAGAGACGACAGGGCGGATTGTGACTGTTGAGGAAGGCGTGGTTGCCGGAGGTTTCGGTTCAGCAGTGCTTGAATGCCTCAATAATGCAGGTATGACAGATGTGGTCGTGAGCATGGTCGGTATTGGTGATGAGTTTGTCGAACACGGCCCCCAGCCTCTCCTCAGGAAGAAGCATGGGCTCGATGAAGCCGGGATATATTCGGCATGCAGGACCCTTTTTGCCTCGCACCCTTCCCGTTTATGAATCACCGGAGCGGTTCTAACCTGCTATAAATCCTGAATCCTCCATGAAAGAACGCATTGATAAGATACTTGTAGACAGAGGTCTGGTCTCGGGCCGTGAGCGGGCAAAGGCACTTATAATGGAAGGCAAGGTGAGCGTGAACGGGGTTAAGGTCACAAAGGCCGGTGCAATTATTGATACAGATTCCGGTATAGATTTGAAGGACTCTGACCAGCCTTATGTGAGCAGGGGAGGGCTCAAACTCGAGGCAGCCCTGGACAATTTCAAGATTAACCCCGCCGGCATGACAGTTATGGATGTCGGTTCTTCGACCGGCGGGTTTACTGACTGCATGCTGAAAAGGGGCGCAAGCAGTGTCTATTGCATTGATGTCGGTTATGGCCAGTTGTCATGGTCGCTCAGGAATGACCCGAGGGTTATAGTCATAGAGCGCACTAATATCAGGCATCTCGAAAAGGAGAGGATATTGGATAGCATAGATATTGCATCGATAGACCTGTCATTCATCTCGCTGACCAAGGTTCTGACAAAGGTCATAGAATTTCTCGGGGCAGGCGGTGAGATAGTCGCGCTTGTTAAGCCGCAGTTCGAGGTCGGCAGGGCTGATGTCGGCAAGGGAGGCATTGTCAGGGATGAGGTAAAGAGGATATCTGCCGTGAACTCTGTGCGGGATTTTGCTGAGAAAAACGGCCTTATCACTATCGGGGAATTCCAGTCACCGGTTGCAGGGCAAAAGGGTAACATAGAGTATTTCCTTTATATGAGGAGGGCCTGATGGAAGAGATGATACTGATAGGGCTGGATCTTTCAATGGCGTCAAGCGACACTATAGAGATACTTATCAGTGACGAGAATGTTGAAATTGAGCTCTTCAGAGAGATAATCGACTCCAACAAGAAACGGCCTGAGATACTTTTGCTTTTGGCAGAAGGGCTGTATGTTCCTGATGACATAAGGGAAGAGGCAGGCCGTCTGGTTAATGCGGGCTTGGCGCAGAGACAGCCTGAAAAAAGAGATAAAGCTTACAATAAGGAGAGCCTTCTTCAGAAGCTACAGCGGCTTACAGTAGGAGAAAAGATACTGCTTGCGCTGAGGGGCGGGCGTGACATAAGGTCAATACTCCTGAGGGAATCGAACAAGGAGGTTGCGCTGTCAGTCCTGAAGAACCCTAAGATAACAGAAACAGAGGTCGAGAACATCGCCCATTCCCGGCAGGTGACTGAAGACGCACTGAGGGTGATATCAAAAAACAGGGAGTGGATGAAGAGCTATACTGTTATGCTTGCGCTTGTCTCAAACCCGAAGACGCCTCCGGGTATCGGCTCCGGCCTTGTAGTCAACCTCAAGAAGAAGGATCTGACACTGCTTGTCAAGAACAAGAATGTCTCAGAGGCTGTGAGGATAAATGCAAAAAAGCTTTTGGATATAAAAGGACAGGGCTGATTGGTCGGGTGTTTTTTGTTTCTTAAAAATTTATTGAAAAAAAGTCTTGTTTAAGTTTAATCTAAAGCTCTCAATTTTTCAGGAGGTAGAGTTTAATAGTGCAGAGGGCTTTTCATATAGAGGACTCACACCGCTCGATTGTCGCAGAATCAACACTCAGTAAGGTTATCGATTATGTGAGTAAATCAGGTGAGGTAACGCCATATCTCGTTATGGACAGCGAAAAGATCGCTGAGAAGGCATCGACTATCGGCAAGAAGATAAGGAATTCAATCGTATTTTATGCTGTAAAGGCAAACCCCGATATCGAGGTGCTGAGGCTGATAAACAAGCTCGGCCTCGGTTTTGAGATAGCCTCTGAGGGCGAACTCCAGATATTGTCTGACCTCGGAGTCAGCCCGGAGAGGATAATCTCGAGCAACCCCCTCAAGACCCTGAAGTTCCTCAAATTGGCAACATCCTATGGTGTAAACTATTTCTCCTACGACTCCCACTCTGAAGTGGACAAGCTTTCAAAGTACGCCCCCGGCTCTAATGTATATATTCGCCTCTCTGTACCAAACGAAGGCAGCGAATGGCCTTTAAGCAAGAAGTTCGGAGTTGAGATGGACGATGCAGTAGAACTTTTAATAAATGCAAGGGACAGGGGGCTTAATCCTGTGGGAGTCACGTTCCATGTAGGCTCGCAATGCACGAATGCATACAGCTGGCACATGGCGCTTGATAAGACAAAGGACCTCTGGGATATTGCGGCTCAGAACGGCATAAAGCTAAGCATGATCAATATCGGAGGAGGCTATCCGATAAGATACAAAAAAAATGTGGTTGACATAGCTACCATAGACAAGGACATAGATAAAATCATATACCGGGAATTCCCGTCAGACACCCGTATATTTATTGAGCCGGGCAGGGCGGTTGTAGGTGACTCCGGTATCTTTGTTGCGACTGTTATAGGAAAGGCCAGAAGGGCTGATGAGGACTGGCTGTATATAGATGTAGGGGTCTTTAACGGTCTGATGGAGAGCGTCGGGGGGATTAAGTACAGCTATATATTTGAGAATAACGTGAAGAAAAAGATATGGACCCTCGCCGGGCCGAGCTGCGACAGTTTTGATGTGATAGAGACAGGGGTAGAACTGCCCGACCCTGACATCGGCAGCTATGTCCTGATCCTTTCAGGCGGTGCATATACAATCTCTTATGCTTCAGAATTTAACGGATTCTCAATACCTAAGACAATCTTAATTTAGCTGGAGGTGTGAAGTTGATAAAGCTGTTTGAGCAGGACCCCTATGCCCCGATTCAGTATGTCTATGAGGTGAGCAATCTGCTCTATAAAGGCAAAAGCGAATTTCAGGAGATAATGGTCCTCGAAAATCCGTTTTTCGGCAGGATGCTCGTGCTTGATAATGTAGTTCAGCTTACCGAGAAGGACGAGTTTTTTTATCATGAGATGCTTGCCCATGTTGTCATGCATTCACACCCTGATCCTAAGACTGTCGTTGTGATAGGCGGGGGTGATGGCGGCACACTCAGAGAGGTTATGAGGCACAAGGCCGTTGAAAAGGCCTATTTCATCGAGATAGACAAGGAGGTCATTGAGGTATCAAAGAGGTTTTTCCCTGAGCTCGCAAGTGGGATGGATGACCCAAGGGTAGAGATAAAGCCGATGGACGGAGCTGATTTCGTCAAGTCGAAAAAAAACGAAATAGACGTTGTGATAGTCGATTCTACAGATATTGTAGGTTTTGCAAAGAGCCTCTTCACTAATGAGTTCTTTGACTCGATCAGCAATTGTCTGCGTGACGACGGCATGTTTGTAACCCTGTCAGAGTCCCTGCATTTTCACAAGGATATTGTGATAGAGGTTCAGGAGACAATGGCAAGGTCATTCCCGGTAGTTGACCTTTATACTGCTCCGCTTGCTACATACGCAGGTAACTGGTGGACCTTTTCTGCTGCATCAAAAAAACTTGGTATCAGGGAGATGAGGAGAAAGTTTGGTATTGAGACCCGTTACTACACCGAAGAGATACATCATAATGCCTTTCTGCCTCGCGGCTTTTACGAAAAGCTGCTACAGAGGAAACTTCAGTGGTAGCCGATAACCGCAGATTTAAGCCCTGTTATCCTGTCAATCTTGACAGACTCTCCTATTAATTGTTAAATTAATTAGCACTCTATAGGTCAGAGTGCTAAGAGATGGTTTTTAAAAGATGATTGATGCCAGGCTTAATAAAATTCTCTGGGCAGTAGTCGAGAGTTACATTTCAAATCCTGACCCTGTTGGTTCAAGATTTGTTACAAAGAAGTACGCCTTTGGCCTTTCTCCTGCTACTGTCAGGAACATAATGGCTGACCTCGAAGATATGGGTTTTCTGCATCAGCCCCATACATCCGCGGGCCGTGTTCCGACAGACAAGGGCTACAGGTTCTATGTGGATGCCTTGTTCAAGAGGGAAGAGGAGTTATGTACCGGCTGTCCTGATGAGGTTTACGAAAGGCTCGGGGATATAAGGGATGATATTAACATGCTGCTTAATGAGGCTACGAGGACGCTTTCGGCTCATTCTCACTATGTAGGCATAGCCCTTTCACCAAAGCCGGAGAAGACCATACCTATAAAAATCAGCCTTTTCAGGCACAGGGATGATCATGTTGTCGTTACTCTGATGACAGATGAGGGTATTATCAGGAACAAGATAATACGCCTTGACAGGAAGCTTAGCCTGAGGGACCTCGAGAGGGTATCTGAATATCTCAACTCAAGGTTTGTCGGCCGCACACTTGACGAGATAAGGTCTGTTATCCTGAGGGAGATGCTTCATGACAAGGCGATATGCGACGACCTTATTGCAGAGGCGATAAGGGTCTGTCAGGAAGAGCTGTACTTCGGAAGCAGCGAGGTATTTATCTCAGGCCTGTCTGAGGTTCTGTGTCTTCCTGATTTTTCAGACCTTGTGAGGATCCGTGAGATATCAAAGGCTATAGAGGACAAGCACCTCATAATCAAGCTCCTCGACGGCATGGCTGACACTGAAGGAGTGAGCGTGCTAATCGGCTCTGAGAACCCTGCTGAAGGGATGCAGAAGCTCAGCATAGTTGTTTCAACATACAAGGAAGGCGAGAGGCCTATAGGGACGATAGGCATTATAGGGCCTACGAGGATGGATTACGTAAAGGCTATTAATATTGTCGACACAACCGCAAAGTTCATAACAAGGATGCTGAGCGAAAAGTAAGACTGTTTTGATATAGGAGGCAATATTGGAAGAAGAAGGGATAAGTGATCAGAAAGAGGATGAGGCTATGAAAGCAACCTCAGAGGCTGCTGAAGATCTAAAAAGGGAAGAAGGATCTTCCCTTGATGCAGAGCTCTCAGAGTACAAAGACAAGTACATCAGGCTATACGCTGAGTTCGATAATTACAGGAAGAGGGTACAGAAGGACAAGGAGGATATTCTCAAGTACGGGAATGAGTCGCTCTTTTATGAGCTTTTGCCTGTCCTTGACAACCTTGAGATGGCTTTAACGCACTCAAACGAGACTCAATCGGATGGTCTTGTCAAGGGGGTCGAAATGACCCTGAGGGAATTCCGGAGGGTCCTCGAGAAGTTCGGCCTCGTAGAGATAGAGGCATTAGGAGTGCATTTTGACCCTTCGCGCCACCATGCAATGTCAATGGTCGAAAGGCAGGATATGGATGACATGACTGTTGTAGAGGAGTTCAGGAAGGGCTATATGTTCGCCGACAAGGTTATCAGACCCTCGATGGTGGTTGTATCAAAGAAGCATTCCGGACAATCAGAATAATTTTCAAATAATTTTATTTTTAAGGAGGAGAAGAGATGGGTAAGGCGATTGGAATAGATCTCGGCACAACAAACTCGGTTGTCGCTGTAGTGCAGGGCGGAGAGCCTGTTGTTATCCCCAATCAGGAGGGTACAAGGACAACACCTTCTGTGGTCGCATTTACAGAAAAGGGTGAACGTCTGGTAGGCCAGATAGCCAAGAGACAGGCTATAACAAACCCTGAGAATACTGTGTTCTCGATAAAGAGGCCCAAGATCTGTTGAAGCTTGCCATTCTGGA
>CAKKPH010000127.1 GCA_919901585.1 Thermodesulfovibrionales bacterium
GCCCGTCTTCAAGCTGGTCAAGTAAAGGTGTTTTCCACTTTTCACTCATAACTCTCCTCCTCTTTATATTTTTATTCTCCCGAACCCCTCCATTATAAGGTAACAGGGAAGGACGTAACCGCTTAAAAGTAATATAAGAACAAGTTTATGGTCAAATTAAAAATATTAATTATTAAATCATATTTGCTTATTTAATTGCTAACTGTAAATTTAATCTTGTCATAAACAATTCCATGCAGTTATACTAAAAAAATTAACTAGGAATTTCCATATAAAAATTATGCGCATAGAAAAGATTGAGCTTATCGGTTTTAAGTCATTTGCCGAGAAAACAACATTTAGCCTCCACCCGGGGATAACCTGCATAGTCGGGCCGAACGGTTCAGGCAAGAGCAATGTTGTTGACTCCTTCCGTTGGGTGCTCGGAGAACAGAGCGCCAAGAGCCTGAGGGGTGAAAAGATGGAAGAGGTGATCTTCAGCGGCTCTTCGACAAAGAAACCCCGCGGCATGTCGGAGGTAAACCTCATATTAACCTTTGACTCCCCTGAGCAGGGCAACGGCCACTCTCAGACCGCAACTGTAGTATCACGAAGACTCTACAGGTCCGGCGAGAGCGAGTATCTCATCAACAGAAACCAGTGCAGGCTCAAGGACATAAGGGACATCTTCCTCGATACAGGGCTTGAGGTAAGAAGCTATTCGATACTCGAGCAGGGTAAGATAGGCGAGATAATCAACGCAAAGCCTCAGGACAGGAGGTTCCTGATCGAAGAGGTCGCTGGCGTTATGAAATACAAGGTGAGGCGCGCAGAAGCGCTCTCAAAGCTCGAAGCCTCAAGGACAAACCTCCAGAGGATCAACGACGTAATATCAGAGTTGAAGAGGCAGATAAACTCCCTCGACAGGCAGGTAAAAAAGGCAGAGAGGTTCAAGAAATTATCAGAAGAGATGAGGGCAATAGAGCTGAAACTTGCAAAAAGGGACTACACCTCACTCAGGGAATCCCTCGAGGCTATCGTCGCTTCATATAGCCTGATAAGGGAAGAGGAAGCTGCCCTGCGCGCAGAGGTAAACAGCCTTGAGAACACCATAGAGACAAAGAGGATCGGACTCCTTGACAAAGAAAAGGCGCTCGAGGCAAAGACCTCGGAACTGTATGCTCTCGAGAAGGAGATATCCGAGGCAGAGAGGATCATTGCAGTGACCAATACAGAGAGTAATAACCTTAACGTCTATGCCGAAAAACTCTCTCATCAGGAATCTGAAATAGTCCAGAAGATAAGCGCAGCCTCCGACAAAAAGGCTGAATTAACTGAGAACGAAACAAGGCTCAGTTCAGAGATTGAGCAGCTCAGGCATGAGATATCCGGGATGAGCGACTCGATCAGGGAGATGGAGGAGGACCTCTCCGAAAAGGAAGCCCTTATTGAGTCAAAAAGAAAAGAGGTCTTCAGGACAGCAGAGGAACTCAGCCATATCAGGAACGAGGCAGGCCGTATATCTACCTTTATTGACAATCTCGAGAAGAAGGCGGCGGCAGCAGCAAGAGAATCAGATGCAGCCGGAGGACTCCTGTCAGAAATTGAAACTATCATCAATGAAACAGACATGAGCCTTATCAATAAAAACAATGAGGTCCTCCTGCTGAAAGGGAAGAAAGACGTAATCGCCGCAGAGCTCGAAGGACTGAACTCAGGGCTAAACTCACTCAGGAACAGACTGACTGAGGCGCGCGAGGAGCTTGCATCAGCGAATTCACGCCTCACATCCCTTAGGGAGATAATCCATGAAGACCTCCCGGAAGAGATACTCGCAGAGGCCGAAACACTTCATATCCTCACCTCCGTAGCCGAGGCGCTCGAGGTTGATGAGGCTTATGAAAAGGCAATCGAGAGTGCGCTCTCAGAAAAAATTAACGGTTTCCTTTTCCAATCCCTTGAGGATGTCTCAAATGCAGTAACAGTCCTCAGACAGAAGAGTATCGGCAGGACAGTGCTTATACCGATCGGACATGCGCCGGTCTCTTCCGTAACATTGCCTTCAGGACATTCCGGCACCGGCATAATCGGAAGAGCCTCTGACATTGTAAGGGTCAATGGAGGCGATGGTGCCTACCGGAATACAATACAGTCCCTCCTCAGCAATGTTTTTATAGTGAAGGACCTTAGCTCTGCGTTCTCTGCCTTCAATTCAGACAGGTCATTCACCTTTGTAACCCTTGACGGTGAGATAGTCGAACCAACCGGGGCTGTTACAGTCGGCGGCAGCAGGGAGATACTTAAGAGAAATCGCGAGATAAGGGAGATTGAGGCATCACTTGAACTGAAAAAAGAGAAGATACTCGGCCTCGAGAAGAGACTCGCTGAGACAGAGACATCACTCAATGACAAAACAGCCTCATTAAGAGAGGCTGAATCATCCGTACACCATTTTGAGAAAGAGATATCGCTCCTGAGACTGACCGCTGAGAACCAGAATGCAGAAAAGGAAAAGATAAACAGGAAACTCTCCTATCTTAATATAGAGACAGCCGAGGCCTTGAAAGAGAAGGAGTCCCTTACAACGACCCTCGTCGAAAAGGAAGCCGGGATCAGGAGTATAGAGGCAAGGAAGGAAGCCTCAGAACAGATGGTCGCAGAGATGCTCAAGGCCATCTCGAGCAACAAAGAGCTTTATGAGACAAGACGTTCCTCGATTACGGACTTAAGGCTCTCGATGAATTCCTGCAGGGAACGCCTCGAATCTGCAAAAAAAGAGATTGAATCTTCCATTCTGATAATAGATGAACTCTCACATTCAAAGGTGCTTCTCGAAAACGAAAAATCAGAGACTGTGAAACGATTAATGCAGTGCAGTGAGGAGGTCCGCAAGACCACTGAAGCCCTGAAGGAAATCGTAATAAAGGCAGAAGCCCTGCGGAATGTGATAACAGAGAAAAGGGAGATAATCCGCAGCGAATCTGAAGAGATAATACACTCTGAGCAGGAACTGAAGGGATATCGCACAAGGCTTGACTCTATTACAGGCAAGCTATCTGCAACAAAGGTCTCTATGGCAGAGCACAAGCTCAGGATCGAAACCCTCTCTAACAGTGTCAGCCAGAACTACGGCATAAGCGTAGAATCCTTCGAATCTGAACCTGTCACAACAGAAGAGGAGGAGCGCATTTCTGAGATCAGGGAGAAGATCCGGGAGCTCGGCCCTGTGAACCTCGGCACCATCGAAGAGTATGAAGAACTGAGGACACGCTATGAGTTTTTGACCCGTCAGCAGGACGACCTCAACAAATCAATAGCAGAGCTTGAAGAGGCCATAACCAAGATCAACAGCACAACCCGCAAGAAACTTAGGGATTCATTCGAGGAGTTGAATGCCAAATTCAAAGAGGTCTTCTCATACCTCTTTGTAGGAGGAAAGGCTGAGCTAATACTGACCGATGAGAACAACGTGCTTGAATCAGGAATTGATATTATTGCCCAGCCGCCCGGGAAAAAGCTCCAGAACATAAACCTCCTCTCAGGCGGCGAAAAGGCGCTCGCTGCGCTCTCGCTCCTCTTCGCAAGTTTTTTGATAAAGCCTGCGCCTCTCTGTGTGCTTGACGAAGTGGATGCGCCTCTTGATGATTCGAACGTCGAACGCTTCGGGAAGATGTTAAGGGAGCTTTCCGGCAAGATACAGTTTATAGTAATAACACATAACAGGGTAACCATGGAAGCCGCAGATTACATTTATGGCGTAACAATGGAAGAACCCGGTGTTTCAAAAATTATCTCAATGAAACTAACCGACGTTTGCGGACCATCTCCTGAAACAGTTATGAACTGAGCGTCTGCCGCCAACAGGGACTTGTTTATGAAACAGCTCATTGATTCATTGCCCGGCGTCAGGATATCCTCTGACCCTGAAGACCTCGCATGTTATGGCTATGATGCATGCGGCCTCGATTCATTGCCTTCAGCAATACTCTGGCCTGAGACCACAGAACAGATAGTCAGGATAATGAAATATGCGTATGAAAATGCGGTGCCTGTTGTGCCGAGGGGCGCAGGCACAGGCATGACAGGCGGCTCTGTGCCTTTAAAGGGCGCCCTCGTCCTGAGCATGGAAAGGATGAACCGCATAATTGAGCTTGACAAGGAAAATCTCACGATACTCGTCGAACCCGGCATTATCAACGGCAGGATGCAGAAGGAGGTCGAGAACCAGGGCCTCTTTTACCCGCCTGACCCTGCGAGCATGAACTTCTGCACAATAGGCGGCAATGTCTCTGAGAACGCAGGAGGGCCGAGGGCATTGAAATACGGGGTGACAAAAGACTATGTTATGCAGATAGAGGCTGTCCTACCTGATGGAGGACTTATCACCGCAGGCGTAAAGACTCATAAGGGCGTTGTTGGATATGACCTTGCACGGCTGCTCACAGGCTCTGAAGGCACACTTGCGGTATTCACAAAGATAAGGCTGAAACTCCTGCCCCTGCCGGAGGATGTGGCAACCCTCCTCTGCCTCTTTAAAGACCTCAGCTCTGCCGGAAATGCAGTCTCATCTATAACAGCAGCCGGTATCATACCAAGGACGCTCGAATTTATGGACAGTGAGGCAATACACGCAGTCGAGAAATTCCAGCCAATCGGGCTCCCTATGGGTGTTTCAGCCCTTTTGCTCATCGAAGTTGACGGACACCCTGCTTCAATAAAAAAAGAGGCGGAGAGGATTGCCGATATATGTGAACGCCTCAAGGCAGACGTCAGGATAGCTGAGGACAACAATGCGCGGAGCAGGCTATGGGAATGCAGGCGCGCAGTATCACCAGCCCTGTATCACATCAGCCCGTTTAAGATCAACGAGGACATTGTCGTGCCGAGGAACCGCATTGCAGAGATGCTCGAAGCCCTCAGGAGGCTTTCTGATGAGACGGGCATAAAGATAGTGAACTTCGGCCATGCAGGTGACGGCAACATCCATGTAAATATAATGGCTGACAGGACCAACGATGAGGAATTCAGAAAAGCAGAATCCCTTGTGAAGGAGATATTCGGGATCACGCTCAGACTCGGCGGCACAATATCAGGCGAACATGGCGTCGGCATAAAGAAGGCGCCATATATCAGCATGGAGATAAAGGAAAGAGAGCTCGAAATCATGAGGGGCATAAAGAGGCTTTTTGACCCAAAGAACATCCTCAACCCGGGGAAGATATTCCCTTA
>CAKKPH010000128.1 GCA_919901585.1 Thermodesulfovibrionales bacterium
CTCCTCGCAGACAGTAGAGAGCCTATGGCTCCTCAGTTTCTGTTTAGTGCTGTGAAGTCCTGTGAAACTCTGTGTCTTTATCCATTCAGGAAGTCTCATAAGGGAATTTATTCAAAAGAGAGTTATATCGAAGTATTGAAATGCTTAGACAGGGCAACAGGACATTTAGTATAAAAAATAAATGCTTGTCCCTTTATTGTGGTTTATTCGTATCAGCACTAAGCGTTTTCGCTATTTTCTTTCTCCTCAGCATTTGCACTCTCAGGCTCCTGTCCTTCGCCGGTTCCTTTATTAATCCGCCGGTTTCTTTTTTCATCCCGTTTTTTCTGGCGGGACAGCTCTTTTTTACGCTTCTCACTTTTATATGCCCCAGCGTGCTTTGCCAATGCGACCTCCTCAAAGTTTGATGATATATTATATCACGGAAGTAAGGCGGAATGCTAAATTTTTTAGTTTTTTGAACGCTTTTTGCAGTATTTCCCAGTGGGTATTGACTTTTTGTTCTCAGCCATGCCAAGATATCGTCAAGTTTCAGAAGTTTTTGTAATTGAAAAGGCACGAAGACTTTTAGCTTTGTGGCCTTTTTTCTTTAGCAGCACGGTTATTCTGGGACTTCAGTTTATACGTAAGGAGGTATACGAGATGTCAAACGGAACAGTGAAGTGGTTCAATGATTCAAAGGGTTTTGGCTTTATCACAAGCGAAGACAGCGGCGATGTTTTTGTCCACCATTCTTCAATCCAGGGCAATGGATTCAAGTCTCTCGCCGAAGGTGATTCGGTTAGCTTTGATATTGAAAAGGGCCCAAAAGGTCCTAAGGCAATTAATGTAGTGAAGCTTTAATTGACTGCCCCCCCTTGCCCGGCAAAGGGGGGGAATCCTTAGGAGAAAATGCCGCGCAAAAAACATACTTCAAACGCAGACCTTAATACGCAAAATAAGCTTACCTATGGCTTAATTTCTGAGCGTTTCCCAAGTGTTTCAGGCATGGTAATCAACATAACCTACTATCATAAGGGGATAAATCCGGTACTTATGCTGCGCACCATAAATGTCTTCCCTACTGACTGTGCTTACTTTAAGGCTGAATGCGTCATAAAGGGCTGTGACGGAGGAGGGTATGAAATGACCCCTATCATAGTCGGCATGGTCAATGCTCACAGGAAGGCTTCAAAGGGGAAGCTTGTTTGCGGCGGAAAAGTAGACTTAAGCGCATGCGATCATGCGAGTATCGCATATGAAATCGGGATACAGTACAAGTAGCGTTTTTTTGTTTGCACTCAGCGGTTGTTCCCCCAGGTGACCTTTATGATTTATGAATCAACCGTATCACATCCATAAGAGGTATTTTGTGTTTCTTTGCGACCCGCCTGCAGTCCTCGTATTCAGGTGAGAGCTTGGTTATGCCGTTAGGCATTCTTGATATCTTTGCCTTAACCTTCCCATACCCTGTGCTGATCTCTTTTGTTTCCCTTTCAAGGACAAGCCTTGAGACCTCATAGAATCTGATCCCTATAGTGGTGGTCTCCCTGAATATTATCTCTGTCAAAACGGCCTTTTTCTCTTCAGTACACAATAAGGTCAGGACGATGCCGGGCCTGACCTTCTTCATGATTACCGGCGTGAGGTAAACCTCAAGAGCACCCGCCTTAAAAAGCAGTTCCATGACGTGCCCGTAGATTTGGGGGTTCATGTCGTCTATATTAGTCTCGATCACAACGACCTTTGGATGGTTATCATAAGAGGCCTTGTGAGAAGTACTTTCTCCGGTGAAGACCCGCAGGGCATTCGGAAAGGCTTCAAAATCCTTTTGGCCGGCACCATATCCGATAGCTTTTAAATTCATCAGCGGGGTGTCGCCGAAGCCGGTCGCAATCTCGCTTAGTATGACTGCGCCTGTCGGGGTTGTTAACTCAAAAGGTATGCCTGATGAATAGACAGGGGTTCCTTTCAGTATCTCTGCAGTGGCAGGCGCCGGCACAGGAAGCATACCGTGCTCTGTCTTTACTTTGCCGCTGCCGAGATTAACTGCTGAGGCATATACCTTGTCGATGCCGAGTGCATCAAGAGAGATCAATGTGCCGAATATGTCAACAATGCAGTCAACTGCGCCAAGTTCATGAAGATGGGTTTTATCGTATTTTTTATTATGGACCTTGCCCTCAGAATCAAATAGCCTCCTGAATATCTTTAAGCCCTTCTGCTTTATATTAACAGGCAGTTCAGACCTGTCTATGATATTTTTTATATCGCCCCATGTCCTTGCCTCTTGCCCTCTGCCGCCTTTTTCTTGTCTTAGAATTACGTCAACCTTTGTTGCTGCAATACCTGCCCTTGTAACGCTTTTTGATCGGAGCTTATAGCCCGTTACAGGCAGGCCTTTGAGCCCTCTTTCGATTGTTTCGAGTTTAACTCCTGCATCAACAAGTGCACCGAGGCACATGTCACCGCTTATCCCTGCTGAACAGTCAAAATACGCTATCTTCAATTTAGCCCCCTTCAACTACATATAATACAT
>CAKKPH010000129.1 GCA_919901585.1 Thermodesulfovibrionales bacterium
ACACCCTTTGTATTTGCTATGAACGCCCTCTCTATCGTAACAACATTGTCAACAAAGCTCTTCAGGCGGCTGGTGAGTTCTTTTCTGTCAGCGCTTTTGATTGCCTTGTGCAACAATGGCCTTGCGGCTATGAGTTTTCCTGCGCGAATACCGTCCTGAACACTGTCCTGAATATTATGTGCGGCCTCAATGGCTGTGCTTTTCTCTGTTCCAATGACCGTCTCTCTGATATGCTCTATGAGCACAAAATAGACAAAGGAAGAGAGCAAAACAATAGGCAGGGCTATGATAACTATCCCGGAGAGGATTATCCGCCATTTTTTTTGAAAGAGCCATTTTTTCATGACTGAATCCTTAATAACAGGACTGACTGACTGACTGACTGACTGACTGACTGCAAATTATGTGCCTGCTTCATCTGCATCCCCTCTGTCCTGCATCTACTAATAGGTTCGTAAGTAAGGCCCCCTCACCCTCGCCCTCTCCCGCCAGGGGAGAGGGTTCTACTCCCCTCCCTTGACGGGAGGGGAGTAAGGGGAGGGTGAATAATGAGGCTTTACTAATGACCTCCTTAATAACTCTATTAACAAAGCTTACTCTTAAATGGCCTGCCTGTCAAATTTTTTTGCACAGCAGAGAGGCCTAAATCTTTGCTATATCGCAGAACCTTTGAGGCGTGATTATCCTGATACCTTTGTAGCTTTCTAACTTCAGGATTATGAGCTATCCAAGGACTGCCTAATGCATACTGCCGGAAGCTGTTCAGGACATTTCAGGTTCTTCTTTCTCCAATAGTTTTCGTTCTTTCATGTTTTTTTGCGGCTTGTCCGAACATACTCAAAATTCCGAGCTATTAAGCAGGTCACAAGGATGTTGATTATACTGGGATTTAGCAGAATGCCCAGATTTTCTCCGGGCATTCCAGCGGAATTATTGGACTTCGTATTTTTTCTTGAGTGTGCCGTCGAGGGTGAATATATACAGGTACGTCTTTGCATCACCACTGCTGTTGTAGTTGTAATTACCATACATGTTGTTATAAGTGCTGCTCCCATTCATCATCGCACTTCCATAATCGCTCGTAACCACGTAAACATAATTGTTGCTCACCACCGGCATCGAGGCATAACTGCCGTCCATTGTGATAGCAAGAGGTACTGTAGAAGATGTGAATGGAGTTGCAACAATGAACAATGTCGACTTGTTGTCCGAGGTGCCGGAGCTGTAATTGCTCATCATTGAATAGTCGCTCATGTCAGGAAGCGACGACGAAGCTAACATAACATTTCCATACACAACAGGCCTCGAAACAATGCCGTTCATGGTAATCGATGAAGATTCCCCTGTAGGTTTATAAGCCATCACCGTCGATGTAAAGGAATTACTGCCTGGAGTGCTTCCTGCACTATTTGTCGTATTGTAAGTGACGAGGAAGGCTGTCCCGTCGCTGCTCACTACCGGTCCGCCTGCCATCCCGTTCATCATTCCGAAGCTGCCGGTGTTGGACATCATGGAACCGCTACCCGTCATGCCCATCCCGGACCCTGCATTCATCATTGCATCCGAACCCACCACTATGGATGCAACCCAAAAAATAAATGCGACCAGCAAAACATACATCTTTTTCATCTTTCTCCCTCCCGGTTTAAAATGTTGAGCTCATAGTTCGAACTCATCCCCCATCCTTTTAGACTAATTTTACAAATATAATGTGAAGAACTTATGAAAGGTGGAGTAACATACCTTCGCAAAATTCGGAATGGCACACTTGTTCGCCTGCGTGGCAGATTCCGGCGTCAATGATCGTGTCATGCATCCTCTTGTTCATCTGACCAACTCTGAGGAGGTAATACCTACTCGGCGGGTTTCACATCGGTAAGTTCCAGCACCTCGAGTTTTCCGCGCTGAATGAGCCTGCCGGTCACATGGACCTGTTTGTTGACGTACTTGAGCAGGTTCTCATTTGCGGCACGGAATGCGGAGTCCTTTCCTCGTAATACCGCCAGATAAAGCGGAGCATTGGCGTCGTCACCGTGAAGGATGCCGACAGGTGATCCAGCGGCTATGCCGGCCCTGGAGCATTCGTAGTTGCTGCTTTCCAACGCAGCCGCTCCGTTCTTAGCAAAACAAGCGATATCGACTACACGGCCATTGAAGGAAAGAGTGGTCCGCAGCAGCAGCGTGATCATAAGCTCCTCGCCATGGAGGTTCAGTGAGAGTGTCACCTCGTCAGGGTCAATACCATTAGGCTTAAGCGCAAAGAGGTAGCTCTCATCAGCATCAGGGGTGAGAGTGAGCGTTATCGGCTTGTCTGACTGTCCTTCGATTTCGACTGAGCCCTTAATTCCTTTCACAGACATAGGTTTGGTGTATGCGTCATAGAGATAAACACGGAACTCGCTTCCACGGTCAACAAGTTCGTAGTGGTAGTCACCCTGCATGCCCAAAACGCCGCCGCGTTTGGCAGCGTGGTCGCCATGTGAGTCATCTTTATGGCCGGTATGCGCTTCCTTGCTATGGTCATCCTGTTTAGCGTTGTGGCCTGTAGGCGCGTCGTTGCTGTGGCCGCCGTGGTCATGCGACTCCGCGGTTTTTGCAACAAGGTTCATCAAGCTTTGATCACTGTGAGTGCCCTTCCCGTCATACTTAAGGGCTTCTGGAGGGTAGAGTTTTTCTATGGATTTAAGAAGCGTGTCGAGCTTCTTTGCCTCCTTTTCGGTGTTAGCCTGATCGTCTCCGTCGCCGAACTTATCGAGCCTCTTGGCGCTGTCGGCGATGCCGTCCACCCATGACTTAAGCTTCTTCTGGTTGTCTGCGGAGAGGTCTTTAGACTTATCGGGCAGCAGTTTTGCCAGATCGCGGATGGCAAAGGCGGCCTCATGCACCTTGT
>CAKKPH010000130.1 GCA_919901585.1 Thermodesulfovibrionales bacterium
AAACCTATGATGCTTCAAATTTTTCAGCTGACGGCAGGAAGTGGCAACCTGCTCCGACAGGCCATACGCCCGGCAAAGACAATGGCGCCGGGACAGGCACGCACAACACCGGGGAAGACTGCGGGATATGCCATAAGCCCGGAGGCAAGGCTCCGAACCATGTATTTACAATGTCCGGCACCCTTTATGAAGACAGAGCTGCAAGAAAGCCTCTTCAGGGTGGAGAAGTGCTTTTGCAGGATATAAACGGCAAGGTGATCAGCATGACGAGCAACAAGGTCGGCAACTTCTGGACATATACACCTATAGGAAGCAACCCGTATACTGTCGTTGGCAAAAGCACTAATCTGCCTCTTTACTCATATGATGCTAACGGCAATCTTATTCCGGCTGACTCCACAGCGCCGCAAACATGGCAGTACAAGTCATGGGTTAAGAACGGGGGCCACACATTGCCTATGGTAACCTTAGCGCCTGTTGGAGGCGCCACCATTCTGTCTGACGGGACGCCTGATAAGACATCGAGGATGGGCTGCAGTATGCACCATGCAGCGCTCGGGAGCAGAGGCGGATTGTGGGTATCATCAAAAAGCTCCTTGTCTTCTTATCCTGCAACAGGCTTAAGCTTTAAAAAGCATATACTCCCCATATTCAGGAGCAAGTGTGCTCCTTGCCATATCCCCGGCGAGACCTGGACAAGGGTGGTTACAAAATCAGACATTGACGGCAGCAATACCAAGATAGATTACAGCAAGGCTCTTGACCTGACATCTTACACAGGGTCGACCGTTACAGTAAGCGGGACCGCATGGACAAAAAAGGGGGTCTCTGATGCAGGCATACGCGGCAGCATTCTTCCCAAGACTGACGGGACAATGGTTCACGGAGGCGGCAAATTCTGGTCTGCAGGAGATCCAGACTATGAGGCCATTAAGAAATGGATAGCTGAAGGCGCACAGAATAACTAAATTCAACATATAAAGGAGGAATTTAAAGTGGCAAAGGTCTTATCAAAAATATCGGCAGTCTGCTGTATCATGCTGTTTCTGTCAGCGATTGCCCCATTTTCAGATGCATACGCCCTCTCTATAGGCGAGAAGGTGCCGAATGTAACGCTTAAGGATGTGTCAGGATCGCCTGTCTCTCTCGATAAGTTCAGAGGCAAGATAGTACTTATCAATTTTTGGGCAACATGGTGCCCTTCGTGCAAATATGAGCTCAGGTATCTCAATGAACTTCAGAAAAAGCATGACGAACTGGTCGTGCTCGCAATAAGCATTGACAAGGACCAGTCAAGCTGCAGTAAATTCATCTCAAAAAACCCGGCAAATTTTACAATCCTTACTGACCCGGACGGCATTGCCGTGAACGCCTTTAAAGGCAGGGCTATGCCGACGTCATACATCCTCGATAAAGAAGGCGCTGTACGCTACATCCACTTCGGGTTTAATGAAGACAAAGACCCTGCCCTTTGGGAGAAAGAGATTAATGAGCTCAAAGGAGGCAAGATATGAGGATCCCTCTGATTCTTTTGACGCTTCTCC
>CAKKPH010000131.1 GCA_919901585.1 Thermodesulfovibrionales bacterium
AATTGGGACGGTCTCTTTATTTTTCCACCAGCCCCTTTGTCTCCCTATTTGCTTTATCTTTTCATAAATCTTATATATCATCGTCATCGTCCCCTACACATGCTTGTCAATTAAAGATAACCGTCCCCTTTAGTTTCACAGGGATAGTTTTAGCATTAATTCCGTAATCACCGCGTTTGAGACGACGATGCCTTTACGTGTCAGCCGGAGGAATCCCCCAGAAGATTCGAGGAGCCCGTTTGTGATGAGTTCTTGCGCTGCCGGTTCGAGGTCCAAACATAGGTCTTCCTTAAACTCTTTGATGTTAAGACCTTCTGTTTTTCTCATACCGAGGAATATGAACTCCCTTAAGGCATCTTCGCATGAAACCTCTATGTCTTCATCAATTGCAAGGGTTCCGTCATTTATAGACTTTATGTACTGCTCTATGTTATGCGTGTTCTTTATCCTCCTGTCCCTGATAAAGCTATGGGCTCCTGCGCCTATCCCTATATACTCTCCCCTGTTCCAGTAGTTCAGGTTGTGCCTGCATTCAAAGCCGGGCTTTGAGTAATTTGAAATCTCATAGTGCCTGTGCCCGGCTTTTTTTAGTCGGTCGATAGTGTTGAAATACATATTTATAATGGTCTCTTCATCAGGTTTTTCGAGTGTCCCTTGAGAGATTAATTCATCTAATGGCGTATCTTTCTCAGGGGTAAGCTCGTATGCAGAGATGTGCTCGGGAGAAATTTCTGCCGCCCTCGAAAGGTTGACTTCCCAGTCATCAAAAGACTGCCCGGGGATGCCGTAAATGAGATCAATAGAGAGATTCCTGATTCCGGAAGAGCGTATAATATCGATTGCCTTAACTGCATTATCAGAATTGTGTATTCTTCCGAGAAGCTGCAACTCCCTGTTAATGAATGACTGGACGCCGATGCTGAACCTGTTGATGCCGAGGTCTGACAGCGTTTTTATTTGAATATCATTTATTGTGCCCGGATTTGCCTCAATGGTTATCTCGGCATCAGGAGAGATTTCTATTTGTTTTTTCAGAAACCCGAATAGCCTTATATACTCCGTGACTGGCAGGGTTGTAGGAGTGCCCCCGCCTATGTATACAGACCTTAATTCGTCCAAGAGGTCCTTCCTTAAAGTGAGTTCCTGTATGATCGCATCGGTATAACGCCTTGCGAGAGCTTCATCAAAGGGCACGGAAAGGAAATCGCAGTAGATGCACTTCCTGATGCAAAAGGGGATGTTGATATATAAAAAACTGGCCATTATAGAAGTATACTATAATAGTAAATAACAGAAAGGGGAGAGGATGGCTTTTTTAAGGCTGCTTTTTATCTTTGCTGCACTCACAGTATCTGTCCACCCTGTGTATCCGGATGTTGTTACGGGCTATTTTGCGGATAACGTCGAGAAGATGCCTTTGCCTGAATTAGGTACAGGATATATGTAGCTGCATTTTATGATGATAGTTCAGGCAGCAAGAAGTGGGGGATTGTCAGCGCAACCAGTCAATTGCCATAATTTTTAGAGATAATTTAGGACATTTAAACTTGTTTCACATTTTACGCTGTTGTATACTTCCCGAATGCAGAGAGACGACTTCGAAAAACTCATCAATATCATGGCATCGCTCCGCGGCGAGAAGGGCTGCCCCTGGGACAAGGAGCAGACAAGGGAGTCACTCAAGCCCTTTCTCGTTGAAGAGACATATGAGGTCTTGGAGGCAATAGATGAAGGCGACCCTGAAAAGACAAAGGAAGAGCTCGGCGATCTGTTATTTCAGATAATCTTTCACTGTCAGATAGCAAAAGAAAAGGGCGAGTTTGATATCCATGGTGTGATCAATAAGATCTCTGAAAAGATGACCGGAAGACATCCGCATGTATTCGGGGATGCTAATTATGAGACATCAGAAGAGGTGCTTAAGCAGTGGGAGGAGAGGAAGAAGGAAGAAGGGAAGGGCAGGGAGTCTATACTCGAAGGCATACCGAGGGAGCTGCCGTCGCTCCTGCGCGCTCACAGGATTCAGGCGAGGGCAGCGAGGGTAGGGTTTGACTGGGAAAAGGTTGAGGATGTCCTGAAAAAACTTGATGAAGAGGTTGACGAATTCAAAGCGGCGCTTAACAGAAAGAATCAGTCTGAAATCGAGGACGAGCTTGGCGACATATTCTTTGTGCTTGTCAATATATCGAGGTTCATGGGTGTAAACCCTGAGGATGCGCTAAGGAAGACCATCAGCAAGTTCATCTCAAGGTTCCGGTATATCGAGATGAAGGCTGCTGAGTCAGGCAAGAGGCTTTCAGACATAACGCTTCAGGAGATGGATGAACTATGGGACGAGGCAAAAGTGAGAGGAGCCAAATCAGTATGACGCTGGGGAGCTGAGACGCAGGGAAGCATCTCAAGGTGGTAATATTTATGTTGATGGAACAAGCACCTTGCCGGTAAGCTCATCCATCAGGGTCTTAACAGGCACTATCCTGTCGATCAGGTAAGCATTTGTGCCGACAGTATAGAGAGGTTCTTCCTTGTCAGGGTTATAACCTGCAGAGCTAAGAAGCCCGTTACAGATACAGAAGTGGTTCTCATTGCTGTCTTTTGCAGGACAGCGGGTAAATTTCCCTTCTGAATCTTTAAGGAGTACATATGTCTTATTGCATTTAGGCGCTCTCAGCCTTTTCTGTGCAGAGACAAACATCGGGGACTGTTTTATTACCCTGAAGGGCAGGCCGCATGGCGAACCTGGTTTGTCTGCAACGATAATGTCCTCCTGTGCGGCATTAACAACGGCCTGTTTGTATTCCTCAGTAGCGCTACTTTCCTCTGTTGCAAGAAAACGTGTCCCCATCTGTACGCCGTCTGCTCCCATCTGCAGGAATCTTATAATATCTTCATAAGTATAAATGCCGCCTGCTACAATAACAGGGAAGTCCCCGTATTTCCTCGCCATGTCTTTAACCGGCGGCAATAAGTTTTCAAGCCTGTTGGATTCGAGGTCTATCTGGTCCATCTTAAATCCGAGATGGCCGCCTGCAAGAGGGCCCTCAAGCACAACAGCATCCGGCCTGTAGCTCAACCTTTCCCATTTTTTGCATATTAATTCAAGCGCCCTGGCAGATGACACTATCGGTATAAGAGCTGTATCCTTTGGCGGCTTAATTGCCGGCAGGTTCAAAGGCAACCCGGCTCCTGAGATAATAGCATCGGCGCCGGCGTCAAGTGACCCTTTAACTGAGTCCTCATAGTCCCTGACAAGCGCCATCATAATATTTATTCCGGCTAACCCTCCGGAGGATTTTGCACGAGAAACTTCCTCATAGGCAGCTTCATAGGTATTGAACCTCTTGCCGTTTCTTTTCGAAACAAGCCTGTCGAGGGCAGCGCTCGAAACAATGCCGAGCCCGCCTTCTCTGCCAACAGCGCTTGCAAGGGGGTGGAGTGATACTCCGACACCCATCCCTCCCTGTATGATAGGCACACGCAGTTTTATGCCTTTTATTGTCAATGAGGGAAATGTCGATTTAGATCCATACATAATTGCCGCCTCTAAAAAATGAAACTTGTTTATCAGACCTCTGGCAGAAGATTCTCCCTTCAGGAAGGTCCACGATGGTTTCTTATAAGGTATACTTTATCCCATATAATCGCTCATTAGCAGCAATTTTGCAAGATAAATATTTAGAGGCATTTCCCTATACCCAAAAAAAATCTTGCTTGATTACTTGACATTTTGGATGCCGTTTTTGTTTAATGTAAGCAATCACTAACATAGAGGGTATTAGTGGATACGCGTGAAAAGATTATGGATGCTGCCCTGATGCTTTTCTCTAAGAAAGGCTATATAGGCGCAACGACAAGAGAGATTGCAGGGAATGCAGGCGTTGCTGAGGTTACGCTCTTCAGGCACTTCTCGTCAAAAGAGAAGCTGTTTGAAGAGGTAATAAATACCTATTCTTTTCTCCCTGCCCTAAAAGGCCTGCTTCCTTCTCTCAAGAATATGGATTACACGGATGCGCTTTCTGAACTGGCGGGGAGGTTTCTTGAAAGGCTGTCAGAGAGAAAAGAACTTATAAGGATAATGCATGCCGAAATACATATTTACCCTGCAAAGGTTAGAGAGATATACCACAATTTTATAGATGAATTGTTCCGGACTCTTGCCTCATATTTCAGGGAGTTGCAGTTGAAGAAGGTCCTGCGGGATTTTAGTCCCGAGATCGGGGCCGGTGCTTTTCTCGGGATGTTCTTCTCTTATTTTAATTCAAAGGAGCTTCTCTTAAGGAAGGATATCGCAGCTATGGATAGTGCTGCTGTGATTAACGAGTTCGTAAATATTTTTACCAGAGGCACGTTGAAGTGATAATCTTAGCAGTTCTGTTCATGTATCTTCAGAGATTGCGAGGTGGTTTTTGAAAAATTTTATTGTATTGCCTTTACTTGTTATTGCCGCCATAACTCTTTTTGATAATGACACTGCCTTTTCAGAGGCATTGACACTCCCTGAAGGCCTGAGGTCTGTCACGCAGAACAACAGGCTGATCAAGATAGCGTTGAGTGAGGAGGCGGTTTCAGAAGCAGATACATTACTTGCAAGGTCAGCTATGCTGCCGAATGTAAACGCCTCATTGTCGCAGACCTTGCTTGCGCATCAGCCTGCTGCGATATTCGGGCCCCAGGCAGTTCCTATCTCAGAAAGGGGTTTCCTTTCATACAGCCTGAGCGTTCAGCAAGTACTATATGACTTTAAGGCAAGTGCCTCGAGATATGAAGCGAGCAAGGCGGTCCTCAGGTCAAAGGAGCTTGATACAAAAAGGGTCAGGGGACTTGTAGCCCTCAATTTTGCACTAAGGTATTTTGACCTTCTCGAGACAGAGAAAATGCGTCTTGTGGCAGAAAAAGAGGTACAGAGGCTTGAGTATCATCTGAGAGATGCGAAAAGCCTGTATAAAGAGGGTGTCATAACAAAGAATGACCTGCTTCAGGCCGAAGTTAGGCTTTCTGATTCGAGGCAGAAACTGCTGAGCATGCGTAACCTGAGGTCAATTAATGCCTCCATGTTAAACAACCTGCTTGCAAGGCCGCTGAATACTGAAATAGTGGTGCTGGATGCGGATAACAGGATATCTGCCATGAAATACGACCTGACTGTATCGTCGGAATCAGCGCTTAAGAACCGGCCTGAGATACAGATAATTTATGAGACGATGAATACCCTGAAACTGGATGAGGCATCAAAAGAGGCTGAGTTCTTTCCGAGGTTTTTTGTTAAAGGGTCGCACGATTATACCGAGAACCGCTATCAGGTCCACGAGGCTAACTGGTCACTCACCTTCGGCATGAGCCTTAACATCTTCAGTGGTGGAAGCACACAGGCAGAGCTTTTAAAGATAAGGAACAGGAATGCACAACTACTCGAACAGAAGGCGAGGGTTGAAGATGAGGTAAGGCTTGAGGTCGAGAAATATTATCTTGACTTTCAGAATGCGGGAGAAAGGATTAATGTCACTAAAGATGCTGTGGAACAGGCTGAGGAGAACCTGAGGATAAACAATATCAAATACAAGGAAGGGGTCGGGACAGCGACAGATGTGACTGACGCAGTAACGCTGTTTACTGTTGCTGAGACAAACTACCAGAGAGCGCTATACGATTTCAGACGGGCTGAAGCTGCATTTTTGTATTCGATGGGTAGTGACCTGACAGAGGTGTATAAATGACGGAAGAGACTAAAAAGCCGGCAGATAACAATAAAAGAAAAATGATCGCATTTCTGATCCTTGGCATTGTCACATTAACAGGCGCAGTAGTAGTCTATTTTTATTTGGGGTACAAGAGTGTCCATATTAGCACTGATGATGCGTATGTCGAGGGCAGGAAGCATACTATAGCATCAAAGGTCGAGGGGACAGTGAAGGCTGTCCACGTCAGGGACAACCAGTTGGTTAAAAAGGGAGAGGTCCTTGTCGAGATTGATGCTGCTGATTATGACGTGAGGGTTAACGAGGCTGATGCAGTGCTTAATGCCGAGAGGTCAAGACGAAACGAGGTAATGTCGGCAAGGGAGGTTGCTGAAAAGCAGCTTTTCGAAATAAAGGCCAGGGTAGAGGTGGCTAAGGCGGGCCTCGACCTTCAGAAAGCGAACCTTAGACAGGCAGAGTCTGATTTCAGGAGGGCGGAGAACCTTTTAAAGAACGGTGCCATATCTTCCGAACGTTATGAAAAGGTGAGGACAGGCTATGATGTGGCTGTTGTGCAGGTCAGGGCAGCTACAGAACAGATGAAACAGGCAGAGGCACTGCTTGATACCCAGAGGGCGATAATAAAACAGACAGAGACAACCCTGCAATCGCAGTCTGAGCTTGTGCGGCATAAAGAGGCGGTTTTGAAAAAGGCGGAACTCAACAGGGGATATACAAAGATATTATCACCTGTTGACGGATTTATAACAAAAAAATCTGTTGAGACCGGTAACCAAATAAGGGAAGGACTGCCTCTAATGGCAATCGTTCCTCTTGATGACATATGGATAACAGCTAATTACAAGGAGACCCAGCTCGAAAAGATAAGGCCCGGGCAGAAGGTAGAGATAAAGGTCGACACCTATCCCAACAGGAAATTCATAGGCCGGGTCGAGAGCATAATGGCAGGCACAGGAGCTGTGTTTTCACTCTTTCCTCCGGAGAACGCAACAGGAAGCTATGTTAAGGTCGTTCAGAGGATTCCTGTAAAGATCGTGCTTGACAGGGATGAAGATAAAGAGCATGTCCTCCGCGTCGGCATGTCGGTAGTGCCGACAATAATAGTAAAGGACTCGAGGGGTCAAGGGGCAAAGGGGTCAAGTGAAATACCGAAAAAACTTGAATCCTCGAACCCCTGAATCCTTGAACCATATTTATCGTGAACAAATGGCTTGTTGCATTAACAGTAATGCTTCCCACTCTGATAGAGATAATCGATATCTCTATTGTGAATGTATCCCTCGACCATATAAGGGGCAGCCTTTCAGCAGGCATAGACGAATCGGCATGGACTATAACGTCCTATCTCGTATCAAATGCGATCATTATACCTATGACAGGCTGGTTGAGCAGGGTATTCGGAAGGAAGCGCTATATGATCTACTCAATAATACTCTTCACCTTCAGCTCGTTTTTATGCGGCTCTTCATGGAACCTCCAGAGCCTCATTTTTTTCAGGGTGCTGCAGGGCATGGGGGGAGGTGCGTTACAACCGCTTTCACAGTCAATACTGCTTGAGACATTCCCCATACAGCAGCACGGTATCGCAATGGCTATATTCGGTATGGGCATAATGTTCGGGCCGATTGTAGGTCCTTTGCTCGGCGGCTGGATAACAGACAACTGGTCATGGCAGTGGATCTTTTATGTCAATGTGCCTGTCGGCATCATATCGATACTCATGGTGATTTTTTTTATAACGGACCCTCCCTATATGAAGAAGATGAAGATGAAGATCGACTACTGGGGGCTTGCTTTGCTCGCAACCGGCCTTGGATGCCTGCAGATAGTCCTCGACAAGGGACAGAGGGAAGATTGGTTTTCGTCTGGTTTTATTACAGTGCTGAGTATAGTGTCGGCGGTATCACTTATACTGTTTGTTATAGTAGAGCTCTTTGCAGAGCATCCCATACTTAAACTCAGGGCTCTCAGAAATCTCTCATTTTCAGCAGGGAACATAGTTATGTTTTTCGCCTTCTTTAACCTCTTCGGGAGCATAATACTGCTGCCGATCTATCTTCAGACATTGATGGGATATACCGCAACACTCGCAGGGCTGGTGTTAGGACCAGGAGGAATCGCTACGCTTTTTGCGATGCCTGTTGCAGGCCGGCTTGTCACAAAAATGAATCCAAAGTCGCTGCTTGTCTTCGGCATGATAGTCGCTGCCTATTCGACATATCTCATGTCGCAATTTAACCTTCATGCGGACTTTAATACGGTTATCTGGCCAAGGATTGTGCTCGGCATCGGCATGGGGTTCCTTTTTATACCCCTTACAAGCCTGACGATGGCCGGTGTCAGGAAGGAAGAGATGGGCAATGCATCAGCCATTTATAATTTACTCAGAAACCTCGGAGGCAGTTTTGGCGTTGCCTTTGTCACTACAATACTTGCGAGGAACAGTCAAATGCATCAGAACCGCCTTGTTGAGCGCCTCACGCCATTTGATATGAACTACCAGATCGGCTCTGAAGGCATTGCTCAGGTGCTTAGACATAAAGGGTTCGATTCTGTAATATCTGATTACGGAAGCCTCGGCGTAATATATGAAAGGCTGCTTAGGGAGTCTGCTATGATGTCCTTCAACGATGCGTTTTATCTGCTCTGCCTGATCATGCTTATGACTGTACCTCTTGTTTTATTAATGAAGAGGGGCAATGCAGCCGCACCAATGGATATGCATTGAAGTCCTGAAAAACTTCAGCCCTGTTGAGCAAACCCTTAAACTGCCATAACCCAGCCCTGCCTTTCTGAGCCAAGATATTGACTTTTTTGGCATTATTATTGTTTAATATTAGTTCGGAGGTGATCAGAAGATGTATGCTATAATAGAATCAGGCGGCAGGCAGTTTAAGGTCTCATCAGGTGATACTATAAAGGTAGAAAAGCTTTCATCAGAGCCCGGGACAGATATAAGCATTGAGAAGGTTCTCGCAATTATTGATGACTCAAAGACTGTCCTTGGCAACCCCTATCTGAACGGTGCAAATGTTAAGGCCGAGGTTATCGGTTCCGGGAAATCGGAAAAGGTGATAGTTTACAAGCAGAGGCCAAGGAAGGTTTACAGGAAACTCAGGGGGCACAGGCAGGAGTATACAACATTAAAGATTAAAGATGTAAGTTTCGGAGGATAGATATGGCGCACAAAAAAGGTGTCGGAAGTTCAAGAAATGGGCGTGACAGCGAATCCAAACGGCTTGGAATCAAGAAGTTCGGAGGTGAGCTTGTACGTGCCGGCAATATACTTGTGAGGCAGAGAGGGACAAAGTTCCATCCGGGCAACAATGTCGGCATCGGCAGGGACCATACAATCTTTGCTGTGATTGACGGGAGGGTGAAGTTCGAGCGCAAGAACAGGGAACGCCAGAAGATAAGCGTATATCAGGAGGCGGGGTTATCGGCAGCGAATTAAGCTCGGGTTTAATATATGCGGCTCATAAGGCGGGATGAAAACCGCCTTTTTTGTTTTTGGCGATATTCAGAATACGTTGCAGGGCGGTAATGTAACATATGCAGTTTGTTGATTATGTAAAGATAGACGTTAAGGCGGGTGATGGCGGAAGGGGCTGTGTAAGCTTCAGGCGGGAGAAGTATGTGCCGAGAGGAGGTCCTAATGGCGGAGATGGAGGAAGGGGTGGGCATGTAATAATCAGGTCAACAGGCAACATGAGCACTCTTCTTGATCTGAGATATCACCGACAGTACCATGCAAAAAGAGGTGAACACGGCATGGGCAAAAAGATGCACGGCAAAGACGCAGATGACATGATAATCCCAGTTCCTGTAGGCACTGTTATAAAAGACGAGCAGGCAAACGAGGTGCTGGCTGACCTCGATTCTGAGGGTCTGGAGGTTATAGTCGCGAGAGGCGGAAGGGGCGGTCTTGGAAATGCCCATTTTGCCACTCCTACAAGGCAGGCTCCGAGGTTTGCACAGGGCGGTGAAGAGGGAGGGGAGAGGTCACTGATTATTGAATTGAAGCTCCTTGCAGATGTCGGCCTTATTGGCCTTCCGAATGCCGGCAAGTCAACCCTTATTTCAGTGATATCAGCAGCAAGGCCGAAGATAGCCGATTACCCCTTTACTACTATTGTTCCAAATCTGGGCGTCGTAAAGAGGGAAGATTTCAGGAGCTTTGTTGTGGCTGATATCCCAGGTCTCATAGAAGGTGCGCACAAGGGGTCAGGACTTGGGTTTCAGTTCCTGAGGCACATTGAACGCACCTTGTTGCTACTCCATCTTATTGATGTCTCAGTGATGTCAGAGAGCGACCCTGTACAGAGCTTTGAGAAGATCAACAATGAGCTTCTACATTACAATAAGGAGCTGATGAACAGGCCTCAGATTATAGTAGCAACAAAGATTGACATAGCTGACAGGGAGAGGCTTGACAGACTCTCAAAATATTGTGAAGATAATAAAACCCCGTTTTTCGCAGTATCTGCGATGACAGGCAAGGGGATAAAAGATCTGGTAAGTCATGTATCAGTGGAGATAGAGGGCTTAAGATGAAGAGGCTTGTAATAAAGATAGGAAGCAATATCCTCACCTCTCAGGATGAGGGGCTTGACCTGACGAGGATTAAGTCGATATGTGATGATATATCCAAGGTGCAGGATTTCGGTTATAGTGTTGCAGTAGTCTCGTCAGGTGCTATCGCAGCCGGCATGAAGAAGCTTGGGCTGACGGAGAAGCCGAGGGATATAATGCTCAAACAGGCAGCAGCAGCAGTCGGACAGAGCAGCCTTATGTGGGCATACGAAAAGTGCTTCAGCGCCCACGACAGGAAGGTTGCGCAGCTCCTTTTGACGAGCGATGATTTCTCGGACAGGAAGAGATACATCAATTCGAGAAACACGATAAGCACGCTCCTTTCCTACGGGATCATCCCTGTTATCAATGAGAACGATACGGTTGCGACAGACGAACTGAAGTTTGGGGACAATGACTACCTTGCCGCTCTCGTTGCGAGCCTTATCGAGGCAGAAAGGCTAATAATACTTTCGGATGTTGACGGTCTCTTTAGTGATGACCCGGGCATAAACCCTGATGCAAGGCTGGTAGGGCAGGTTGTTGAAGTCACACCTGAGCTCGAGAGCATAGCGCACGGTACAAGGACAAGGGTAGGCACAGGCGGGATGTATTCAAAGCTCCTAGCAGCAAAAAAAGCGATGAATAACGGGATTACAGTCAACATAATAAACGGCAGGAAGACAGGCCTGTTGCTCCAGTTGATTAAGGGGGCAACATTGGGCACTGAGTTCAGGGCAAAGGAGTCGAGGCTTACCTCGAAGAAGGGCTGGATCGCGCTTGGCAGCAGGGCAAAGGGCAGTATTTATCTCGATAAGGGTGCTGCGGGTGCCCTTTTAAAGGGCGGCAAGAGCCTCCTTTCCTCAGGGATAATATCAGTTTCAGGCGACTTTGATTCAGGGGATGTGGTCTATTGTATTGACCCTGAAGAGAACCGGATTGCAAAAGGCATTTCGAACTATTCCTCTGATGAGATACAGAAGGTCAAGGGGAAAAAATCTGCCGAGATAGAGGGTATACTCGGCTACCGCTATTCCGATGAAGTAATCCACAGGGACAACCTCGTACTGCTATAGTTTTTTCAATGATTTTCTCGCCTCTCCGAACAGATTTCTGACTGTTGTGCCGGCATAGTCCTTGTAGGTGAAGAGGTGCGGCTGGTATTCTCCTTTAACGTGCACTAAAGTCACCTCGGCAAAAATGCCCTTGCCGATATATATCCTGTGGGAATAGTTCTTTGTCGAAGCAAGAACGACCTTTGAGAGGGTCATATACCCGGGGTCAATATTGATGTTCCTTTTTCCGCAGGTTGACAGCTCTTCTTCGATGCTGTTTGTGAGAAGTTTAATGTCCGGCAGCACCAATGGGTCTATCTTATTACTGAAGAATATAAACGTTCTTATAATAGGCCAGCCGAGTTCGTCCCTGTAATAATCGGAATGGCTGTAATTTATATCAGGGCTTTCGATGGCTATCCCGCCAAACAGTCCCTTCAATCTTTCCCTGACTGTTATGAAGTATTCTTTATTGTGATATAACGTTCCAACAAAAAGAAGGGTGGGTTCAACCGGGGATGATCGTTTCATCTGAATATTGTTTATAACTGCTCATTTATCAGGCCTGTTACGGCAGCAATAGCCTTGTTTGAGCTCCAGTCAGCAGGGCCTATTATCTTCTGACTGATTATCCCCTTCTTGCCGACGAGGTATGTCTCCGGCACTCCTGTTATGCCGTAGTTGGATGCGGTTTTAGCGTTGATATCAATAAAGACAGGGAGATCGAAATTATTCTCCTTCAGATATTTCATAGCCTTCTCGACGTCATCCTTATAGAGGACCATTATGAAGCGTACCCTCTTGTCATCCCTGAATTGGTTATAAAGGGCCTGTATTGACGGCATCTCATCCCTGCAGGGCTTGCACCACGAGGCCCAGAAATTTATGAACGATACAGTGCCCTTTAAATCATTCTCATTTAGCCTTTTGCCGGCAGTGTCGTCCAGAGATAATGCCGGTGCTTCAAGACCGGCTACAGCCTTAATATCTTTTTTTGTGGTCTGGTTGTCAGAAATGCTGAAGATTAGCACAGCCAGACCAAGAAAAAGGATAACCGCCATTATAACAGCACGGTGATTCAACGTCTAAATTCCTTCTCTACAGCCCTTTTTATCTCTTTCACAGAGTATCCCTTTTTATAATATTCGAAGGCCAGCATGGCCTCCTTGAGGCAGATGTCTCAAACTGAAGCGTGGTCATCAACATAACAACTCAAGAGGCTCTTATGTCCGAATGACTCTTTGCAATAGCAAAAACAGTAGATGCTGTCGAGTATCCACGGGATCTTTTTAGCGACAGTGTATGCCTCCCTGATATACTGATTATTATTGAACTGCATAGGATCGAGAGTTGTCCTGTTCTCACCCATGCGGAGTGACTGGTCAACCTTAGTCTTTTGAGCTGATGCCGTGTCTGTTATGACAAGAAACAAAAGCAACGGGATAAGTAACATTGTTACTTTATTAAATATCTTCATATCTCTGTGTACCTCCCTATAATTTTTCTTCATTATAGGGCTCTGGTGTGAAGGATTTATGAAGATATGTAGGGTTAGTTGACACCTGACAGGACTTCGGCCTCTTCTGCGTCAATAAATGAGGGTATGCCGTCCTCAATCGTGATCCTGATCCTGCAAGGACGGTTAAATCTCCCCTTCAGTATCTCTTCTGAGAGAGGGTCTTCTATGACCTTCTGCAGGGCCCTCCTCATAGGTCTTGCGCCGTATGCAGGGTGGTAGTGTTTCTCTATAATCCAATCTTTTACAGACGGTTCAACCTCAAGATAGAGTTCCTGTTCAAGGAGCTGCTTGTTGAGGTCATTTATAAGAAGGTCGATAATTGAGAGCAGGTGGCTCTTGTCGAGCGGATGAAATACTATGGTCTCGTCAACACGGTTGAGGAATTCAGGATTGAATGTCTTGCGCAGTTCATGGAGCACATTGTCTTTTATCTTCTGATAGACATCCTCTGATGTCTCCCTGTGGAAGCCGAGAGGGGTAGCCTTCTCGATGATCCTTGCGCCGAGGTTGGATGTCATAATTATAACCGTATTCTTAAAGTCAACCTTCCTCCCATAACTGTCAGTGAGAACGCCTTCATCAAGCACCTGAAGCAGGAGATTGAATACGTCAGGGTGTGCCTTCTCTATCTCATCAAAAAGCACAACAGAGTATGGCTTCCTTCTGATCTTCTCAGTCAACTGTCCGCCTTCCTCATATCCTACATATCCGGGTGGTGCGCCGGTAAGCCTCGACACATTGAACCTCTCTATATACTCTGACATGTCAATCTTGATCAGGGAGTTTTCGTCATTGAAGAGGAATTCCGATAGTGCCTTTGCAAGCTCGGTCTTCCCAACATCGGTCGGCCCCATGAAGAAAAAGGAG
>CAKKPH010000132.1 GCA_919901585.1 Thermodesulfovibrionales bacterium
ATGCTCGCAGCCCATCCTGCAAATTCTGCAGTTGTATTACCGAGGTCTGTGATAAAGAGACCCATCATAAGCCAAAAGGTGATCTTTACGCCATAACTCTCCCTGATAAGGCCGGCAAGCCCCTTGCCTGTTACAACACCCATCCTTGCGACCATCTCCTGCACAACCACAAGGACAATCGCAGTGAATACAAGAATCCAGAGGATCGAATACCCGAAGTGAGCGCCGGCAATCGAATACGTAGCTATCCCACCGGCATCATTGTCCATGTTCGCCGTTATAAAGCCGGGGCCTATAATTGATAAAAGTATGCCGAGTCTCTTCCAGCGCCTCATAAAAATCACCCTATCCGTTATTGATCATAATGAAACAGATTTACTGGCCGGTAAAAGCCCTATTTATCAACTTTCTTAATAAATTTATTTCAGGGTATTATAGCCTATGGTCTTATTTTTTTCTGCCTTTCTTGTAGATATTGTCCAGTATGTGTTAAAATTTAAAAAATTGGAGGTGCCAAATAAATGCACAGAATCTTGTACCTGATAATGCTCTTTGTGCTGCTCTTGCCTGCGGCTGATTCTCTTGCGTTCAGCGAAAAAGGCCAGGACTGTTCAAAGTGCCATACCCTCACAAAAGATGAGGCATTGATCCTGCTCAAGGACCTTATACCCAATACAAGGATAATTGAGATAAAGACGAGCCCTGTGAAGAGCGCATGGGAAGTAGATATCGACGCTGGAGGAAAAAAAGGTCTCGTATACGTCGATTTCTCCAAAAAATACCTCATCTCGGGCGCAATCGTAGATATTAAGGAGAGGAAGAATCTGACACAGGAGAGGTCTGAGGAACTCAACAAAGTCGATGTCTCCCAGATACCGCTCAAGGATGCGCTTGTGATGGGAGATAAGAACGCCAAACATAAGATCGTTGTCTTTGATGATCCTGATTGACCATACTGCGCAAAACTTCATCAGGAGATGAAGACAGTTGTAAAAGAGAGGAAGGACATCGCTTTTTACATAATACTTTATCCTTTAACAAGCATACACCCTGAGGCTTATGAGAAGTCAAAGGCTATAGTATGCGAGAAATCGCTTGCACTTCTTGAAAATGCCTTCGAGAAAAAACAGTTACCTAAGGCGAAATGCGAGACTACGGTGCTTGATGAAAACATCAAGCTTGCACAAAAGCTCGGGATAAACGGCACACCTGCAATGATCTTTCCTGACGGCAAGGTCATATCAGGGATGAGAGACGCAAAGACGATTATCGAGACGATCGGTAAGTAATTTCCGTTAGTCTGTTATATCTTATCAGGGATTCAATTGAATCCCTGATAATTTCGAAAGGCTGAAACAGGGCGTCAGTAACCCTGCACACCGTTTTAATAATGCCGAAGTGGCGGACCTGGCAGACGCGCTAGGTTCAGGGTCTAGTGGTCGC
>CAKKPH010000133.1 GCA_919901585.1 Thermodesulfovibrionales bacterium
ACGGCTGAAGAAATCATACTGAGTGATACAAAGGATCGGTTAGAGGAGTAAATCTTAGTCCTTTTTGGCAGCGATACAGAGATTAGCTTTCTGTCCTCCAGTGCTATTTGCATCAGGGTGTTGTGTTATAATTTCGGGGCTTATGCGTATAGACATCTCCCCATACACGCATGTCTTTAAAAGTCCGAGCATCGCGCTGATGCTTTTTATGGGCTTTTCTTCCGGCCTGCCGCTTGCACTCACAACCGGCACTCTTCAGGCATGGATGACCGTTTCCGGCGTCGACATACGGACTATCGGTATATTCGCCCTTATAGGACTGCCATATACACTCAAGTTCCTCTGGTCTCCGTTCATGGACCGTTTTGTCCCCCCATACCTCGGAAGACGGCGCGGATGGATAATCACAATGCAGATATGCCTTATGCTTGGGATAGCTGTTATGGGAGTTAGCGATCCGGGCCATGCACCGTTTGGACTTGGTGCTCTCGCGCTCATAGTAGCATTCAGTTCTGCCTCACAGGATATTGTTATAGACGCTTACAGGACAGACCTTCTTAAAGAAGAGGAAAGGGGCATCGGCGTTGCAGTCTTTGTGATGGGATACCGCGTCGCAATGCTGATTTCCGGTGCGTTCGCCCTCATACTCGCTGACAGGATCGGCTGGAAAGAGACATATTTCGTTATGGCTGCTGTCATGATGGCAGGCGTAATAACTACGCTGCTTGCTAAAGAGCCGGACCATCAAATAACCAGCCCCCCAAGCCTTAATGAGGCTGTATGGGGCCCGCTCAAGGATTTTTTCTCGCGCGATAATGCAGTGGCAATGCTGCTTCTGATAGTCTTATACAAGCTCGGGGATGCGTATGCTGGTACTCTCACAACCGCATTCCTCATCAGGGGCGCAGGTTTCTCTCCAACAGAGGTCGGGACTATCAATAAGGGGCTTGGCCTTGTAGCGCTTATATTAGGCGCTTTATTTGGCGGCACTATCATGGTAAAACTCAAGATGTACAGGGCCCTGCTTTTCTTCGGGGTGCTGCAGGCTGTTTCTAACCTCTCGTTTATGCTGCTTGCCTGGGTAGGGAAGAGTTACGCAATGATGGTCTTTGCGGTAGCGTTCGAGAACTTCTCAGGAGGCATGGGTACCTCAGCCCTGGTAGCCCTGCTTATGGCGATGTGCAACAAGCGCTACAGCGCAACACAATATGCCCTGTTGTCTTCTCTCGCTGCGCTCGGTAGGATCTTTGTCTCTCCGACATCCGGTTTCCTTGTCGAATCAGTCGGATGGGCCGCATTCTTTTTTATAACAACCCTGACTGCAATACCAGGCTTATGGATGGTCTTAATACTCAAGAATAAGATATCGGAATTCGCCTCAGGCAATTAACCGCCTTCATACATGACCCTGCCCATATCGCTTATATCATATCCGCCGAGATTCAGGACTGAATGCCTGAATTCCTTATCTTCATTTATCACAGAGAGGAGAGCCCTTATCATCTCATATCCCAAAAATTCATGCGGTATTGCGAGGTCATATCTCTCCTTTGCTATCGGGATGAAATCGAGGTCAAGCGCCTTGGCTGCTGAGAGCACTGCTATCCCTGTATCGGCCATGCTGCTCATGACTGCCGAGGCAACACCCATGTGTGTGTATTCCTCCCTGCCGTATCCCCTGATGGCTGAGTTGTCAATATTCATCTCCTTCAGATGCCTGTCGGTCAGGAGCCTTGTCCCAGAGCCGGACTGCCTGTTTATGAACACAACATCATCCCTCAAAAGGTCATCAAAACCCTTTATGTTTTTCGGATTACCCTTTCTGACAATAAACCCCTGCTGCCTGTAAATTAGGTTGATAAGGACAATCTTTTTTTCAGGGATTAATCTCTTAATGAACGGGATATTGTATTCGCCTGAAGACTCATCAAGGAGGTGAGTGCCTGCGATATGCGCCTCTCCTCTCTTAAGCGCAATCAGGCCTCCCATTGAACCCACATGGCCTGATGACAGGGAGTATTTAGGGAATCTCTTTTTTAAATAATTCGAGAGCATGTCGAGTGTATTGTCGTGGCTTCCTATACAGACTATTGTGTTGCTGATCTCGTGCCTCGGCCTTAAGATCTCTATTTCAACCTCTCTGCCTGCACCTATGCCCTCTGACATGGAAGGGATTCTTAATATCCCGTCAGCCCTTACAAGGGACATAATAACGCCTGCACCCCTACTCACAGGAGTAGCAACGGTTTTGTCTCCGACAACACCTACCTTGACCCTCACAAATTCCTCCTGCCCAAGAGAGGACGGGACATGCCTTGAGACTATTGCTTTTATCCTTTCAGGCTCATCAGGATTAAGCCCCTGCATTCTGTAAATCACCGGCTTAACGAATATATTAAATGTTATGTAAGTTGAGACAGGATAACCCGGAATTCCTATCACAGGCTTGCCCTTTATCAAGCCCAGGACAACAGGCTTTCCGGGTTTTATGCCGACACCGTGTATGATAACCTCACCGAGCTCTCTTATTGCCTGAGCTGTGAAGTCCTTAGACCCTGCCGATGAACCTGCATTTACGACTACTACATCAGCCCCTTGATGAGCAGAGATAATTGCTTCCTTGAGTTTATTGATATCATCAGGGACTATGCTGTTTCTTACCGGAACCCCGCCCCATTCACTCACCAGCCCGCTGAGAACACTTGAATTGTATTCAATGATAGCCCCCCTTATTAATTGCGAACCCGGCTCTACAAGCTCATCTCCTGTCGGGATTATTGCAACAACAGGTCTTTTCCTCACACTGATCTCTGTCTGTCCTCCGGCAAGCAGGGCTCCTATATCAACAGGCCTTATCCTGTGGTTTTCAGGGACTATCAGTTCTGTTGCAACGATGTCCTCACCGATAGTCCTCACATGTTGCCATGGCGTTGCAGGCTCGATAATCTCGATGAGTTCGAAGTTCGAAGTTTGAAGTTCGGAGCCTCTCTCTGACCCTTTGCCCCTTGCCCCTTGCCCCTTAACCATATTCACATCCTCTATCATTATCACTGCATTGAATCCTTCAGGCATCGGGTCGCCTGTATCAACATATATGGCCTGTTCGCCGACCTTAAGCGTTATAAGTACAGTTTCAGAAGCTCCGAATGTCTCAGCAAACCTGACGGCATAGCCGTCCATTGCGGCAGAGTGATAAAACGGCGAGGATATTTTCGCAAAGAGGGCCTCTGCTGTCAGCCTTCCAGAGGCTTCAGTTACACACACCGGCTCAGGTTGGACAGGCTTATCAAGGCCTTCCTCTGAGAGCCTCTCATTCCATTTTGCCATTGCCTCATCCAGAGGCGTGCTTGTAAGATAAATATTCCTTGCCATATTCCTGTCTGATTTATTCATATTCCCTGGCCGGGACTATATTCAGCATTTTCAGAGGCTGCTCGCAACAATGCAGGTCCTCTCTTCGGATATCAGATGACAATGCACGCGTGCATCGCTGTTCTTCAGGTGTTTTTCTGAGTTTGTCTTTGCAGTGAGGCATACCTTCCTAAGTATGTCGAACCTCTTTCCGTAATAAAGCCACGGGAATAAGTCATTTATATCTGAATTGCTGAAGGGAAGAAGCTCTTCAGGCCTTATCCCAAGTCCCTTGAGCAACAGATAGACATCTCCCATTGCAGGCTCATCCTTCCATACGGCGAGCCTGATTATATCTGTCCACGTCGATGCGATATGGAGCCTGCTTATATCAGAAGGCAATTCCGGCAGGGACAGGATAAGGCAATCGCTTATTGTTGCATATAAATCATCAGACAGATGATAGAGGTCTTTGTGGGCCATCTTTGATAACTCACCCGATACAATAACATGCTCTCTCATCTCTGCTTCAGGAACGCTACCGCCTCGACATGATAGGTATTGGGGAAAAAGTCTATCATGCGCAGTGCTTCAAGCTCGTATTTCTCGCTCATCTTCTTTATATCCCTTGCAAGTGTTGCAGGATTGCAGGATACATATACGATCTTTCCGCATCCTGCACTCATAAGGTCTTTGACGCAGTCTGATGTCAATCCAGGCCTCGGCGGGTCGAGTATTATCACATCAAAAGGCGCTGAATTTAAGATCTTTGAAGCCCTGTTACTCTTGCCCTGCCGTAAGGTATCTTCAACAGGCATATTTATGAAGACACAGTTCTTGATGTTGTTAAGCATTATGTTTCTCCTGCCGTCCTCGACAGCATCGTTGTTCTCTTCGACCGCAACGACTTCTTTTGCGAGAACAGAAACGGGTATCGAAAAGTTCCCTGCTCCTGCATAGAGGTCAAGGACCCTCTTGCCGTCGAGAGGCATTAGCCTATTAATCACCTCATCAACCATTTTCGTGTTAAGAGCCCAGTTGCTCTGGAAGAAACTCCAGGGGGTTATACTATACTTCAGGCCATTAAGGTCAAGGGTAACATAATCCTTACCTACTGACTCCCTGTTTTCAAAAGCAGTGCCCGAGACCCCGGCATCGAATAGCCTCTCAGACAGGCCTTCTGCTGCCCTGCCCTTGATCAGGGCTGTTTTTGAATCACCGGATGTTATATGCAGCTCCTTAACACCAATGAGATCCAGG
>CAKKPH010000134.1 GCA_919901585.1 Thermodesulfovibrionales bacterium
TACCATGAGCCTGACTTTTCGATTGTGCCGTTTTCAGCACCCAGGTCTACAAGCTCTCCAAAACGCGAGATACCCTCATTAAAGTATATGTCAAACTCTGCCTGTTTAAAAGGAGGGGCTACCTTGTTCTTAACTACCTTGACCCTGACCCTCCCGCCTAAGGTCTCCTGATTCTCTTTGATGTTGTCTATCCTCCTTATATCGAGCCTCATAGAGGAGTAGAACTTCAGAGCATTCCCTCCTGTTGTCGTCTCCGGGCTGCCGAACATTACGCCTATCTTCATCCTTATCTGGTTAATAAAAACGACTGTCGTCATCGACTTTGATATGGCAGCAGTCAGTTTTCTCAGGGCCTGACTCATAAGCCTTGCCTGAAGGCCGGGAAGTGAATCACCCATCTCTCCCTCAATCTCAGCCTTCGGCACGAGCGCTGCAACTGAGTCTATCACTACTATATCGACTGCACCGCTCCTGACAAGGGCCTCAGTAACCTCAAGCGCCTGTTCCCCTGTATCAGGCTGCGATACAAGGAGGTCTTCGATCTTCAGACCGAGTTTCCCTGCATAGTTTACGTCAAGCGCATGCTCAGCATCAATAAATGCTGCCACACCGCCTGCCTTCTGTGCCTCTGCTATGGCATGCAAGGCAAGGGTTGTCTTACCTGAAGACTCAGGCCCGTAGATCTCTATTACCCTGCCTCTGGGGTAGCCGCCGACCCCTGTGGCTATATTGAGAGTTAGGGAGCCTGTCGATATGACCTGAATGCCTTCTGCCACATCTGCTGCACCGAGCCTCATTATGGCTCCCTTGCCGAAGCTCCTCTCGATCTGTGATATAGCCATTTCGAGGGCCTTTGTCTTTTCCTTGATGTCTTTTGTGCTCATTGCTCCTCCTTGTTCAGTTCAAATTCAGCTAATGTTGTATATTCAGCGCCTGCCGGCTTCAGTTCGCTCTTCATTAAAGATATCCTGCCGGCTCTTATATTACCAAAATCCATCAGTTTTAGTTCTCCTGCTGCCCTCATCAAGGAATCAATATTTTTAAGCGACTTTACCCTTCCTATGGTGAGGTGAGATGAAAATGTCCTTTTTTCTCTATTATATCCAAGAGCTATAGCAATTTCCTCAATATTTTCTTGAAGTCTTATCAACCTTTCAGGTTTGGTTATCCCTATCCAGATTACCCTCGGTCTTCTCCAATCAGGAAAGGCGCCTATTCCGTGAAATTTAATGTCAAAGGACTTGAGAGACCTCGACTTCGGCTCCATTATCCTGATTATGTCATTGACTGTCTCGTCTGTTGTCTCTCCGAGAAACTTAAGGGTTATATGCAGATTCTCTGAAGCCACCCATTTAACATCAGTGCCTGCTTTTCTTAAGGGTTCTGTAGCCTTGCCTATATCTGTCCTGAGTTTCTCGTAGAGGTTTATGGCGATAAAGCATCTCATTTTGCAGATTTTATGGTGTCAAGCAGCAGTTCAAGTGATGCCATAGCTGCCCTCAGTTTTATTAAGGCCCTTCCTCCGTTAAAAATAAGCTGCCTTGAAACCGTACCGCCTTTGTAATCAACAGCAGCATAAACAAGGCCTGCCTCCTTGTCTTCCATTGTGTCAGGGCCGAGGTTCCCGGTCGTTGCAAGCGAAAAGTCGGTATTCCTTATCTTTCGCACAGATACAGCCATTGCCCTTGCTATCTCTTCGCTGATTACTCCATATTTATTGATTAGCTCCGTGCTGATGCCAAGGAGGTCTCTCTTGCATTCATTTGAATAACAGACAACAGACGAATCGACGAAAGATGAGGCGCCTGGACGTCCGGTCAACAGATGGCTGATAAGGCCGCCGGTGCAGGATTCTGCTATACACAACCTCAGGCCCCTTGCCCTAAAAATATTGTGAATATCCATAACAATTTTTATATCAGTATTCTCCATGCCTGCAGAATCAGGTTTGTATACAGTCCTGCCATAAGGTCATCTGCCACAATTCCGGCGCCTCCTGCAACAGAGCGCTCTATGTTCCGTATCGGAGGTGGCTTTAGTATATCGAAAAACCTGAATAAAAAAAAGGCAGCAAGGTAGTAAGCAAGGTCATGAGGTATTAGTACGACAGAAAGGCAAAAGCCTGCCACTTCATCTATGACTATATGACTGTTGTCTTTCTCATTAAGGACCTTTTCAGTATAGCTTGAAGAGTGTATACCAATAACTGTTATGAGGGCGAGAACCAATAGATGGGCAGTGAAGGGCAGTCTTAACATTAAAAACAAGAACATTGCTGCTAAAGAGCCGAAGGTCCCGGGTGCTACTGGGAGATAGCCTACGAAACCGAGAGTAGCAAGGTATTTATATATCTGTTTCAATGGAGTATTGTGTTATACCTCTATAATCCTGTAATTGAAGTTGACCTTTGCAGAGCCCTCAAGTGTTGCCTTTACAGAGCAGTACTTTTCCATCGACAGCTCGACAGCCCTCTTCACGGCATCTTCAGATATGTTATGGCCTGTGACAATAAACTCAATATCCATCTCTGTGAACCTCTTAGGATAGTTCTCTGCCTTTTCCCCTCTTACCTTAATCTCGAGCCCCCTGATGTCCTGTTTTTTCTTCTTAAGTATCGAGACTATGTCCATACCTGAGCATCCGCCGAGTCCAATAAGCAGAAGCTCCGTAGGCCTTACTCCTGTATTCCTGCCGCCTACTGATGCATCAGCATCCATTATTATTGCGTTGCCGGAATTGCCTCCTTCACCAACAAACTGCATCCCGTCAATATATTTTACAGTTGCATCAAGCATTTACCCTCCCTTCTTTTGCCCTGAACCTTGAACCGTATTCTTACGGATAAGTCAATTGCAGCCTCTGGATTGCTGTTGCTTGTCCTGTCTTTTCATCAATCTCCATGACAACGGCCGAGAATATCCCGTCTCCCTTTGCTGTATCGAATTTCATAGGCATCTGCAAAAGGAACCTTTCGATTATCTGTTCCTTTTCTACGCCTATGACTGAAAAAGCAGGTCCGGTCATTCCGACATCAGTGATAAAAGCGGTTCCCTGAGGGAGTATCTTTTCGTCTGCTGTCTGAACATGGGTATGTGTTCCTATGACAGCGCTGACCTTGCCGTCAATATAATAGCCGAACGCTATCTTCTCCGAGGTAGCTTCAGCGTGAAAATCAACTATGATGATCCTTGTCTGTTCGGCCAGCCTCTCTATCTCTTCCTTGCCGGATCTGAAGGGGCAGTCCAGGCTGGACATAAAGACCCTCCCGGACAAGTTGATAATGCCTACCTTAATCCCATTGACACTATGTATTACGCTCCCGAAGCCCGGGACTCCGGGAGGGTAGTTTAAGGGCCTTATTATCCTGTTTTCTTTTGCTATGTAAGGGATTGATTCTTTTTTATCCCAGATATGGTTGCCGCTTGTGATGATATGCACGCCGCAATGGAAGATCTCGGCTGCCACCTTTTCATTGATCCCGAAACCGCCTGCAGCGTTTTCGCCGTTGGCTATCACAAGGTCGACCCTGTACCTGCTCGTTACCGTGGGCAAGAGCGCCTTGACTGCAGCTCTCCCGGTCTTGCCGACAATGTCGCCTATGAAAAGTACCTTCATGCTTCTTATAAGTGAGAAGTGAGAAATGAGAAACAGGAAGTATTCGTGGATTTCACTTCCCATTTCCCACTTTTTAGTTCCCACTTTGTTTTATTTAGCATATTCGACATATCTCGATTCCCTTATAACCGTAACCTTAATCTGTCCCGGATATGACATCTCTGCCTCTATCTTTTTTGATAAGTCTCTCGACATCATAAAGGCCATATCATCAGTGATTTCTTCGGGCTTTACAATAATCCTTACCTCTCTGCCGGCCTGTATTGCATAGCATTTATCTACGCCCTTGTAAGACATGGCTATCTGTTCGAGTTTTTCGAGGCGCTTGATATAGTTCTCGATGCTCTCCCTTCTTACGCCGGGCCTTGCTGCAGATAAGGCGTCTGCTGCTGCCACTATTGCAGCCTCAACAGTTATAGGGTCTCCGTCTCCATGGTGCACCATTACGGCATTCACGACCTTGTTGTTCTCGCCGTATTTCTTTGCGAAGTTAGCGCCTATCTCCTGATGCGAACCCTCAACCTCATGGTCAATCGCCTTCCCGATATCATGGAGCAGGCCGCCCCTCTTGGCGAGTTTTATGTCGGCACCGAGTTCTGCTGCCATCATGCCGGCGAGATATGCAACCTCTCTCGAGTGCTGGAGCATGTTCTGGCCGTATGATGTCCTGTATTTCAGCCTTCCGAGGAGCCTTATTATCTCAGGGTGTATACCTGAAAGACCGAGGTCGAAGATTGCCTTTTCTCCTTCTTCCTTAATGACTGAATCAACTTCCTTCTTCACCTTCTCGACGATCTCTTCAATCCTTGTGGGATGGATCCTGCCGTCATTTATCAGCCTCTCAAGAGATAAGCGGGCTATCTCCCTCCGTACAGGGTCAAAGGCTGACACCGTCACGAGCTCAGGAGTGTCATAAACAAACAAATCAACGCCCGTAGCAGCCTCGAGCGCCCTGATATTCCTTCCCTCCCTGCCTATAATCCTCCCCTTCATCTCATCGTTCGGCAGGCTTACGGCAGAGACAGTAGCATCCGTGACATAGTCGCTTGCATACCTCTGTATTGCAGAACTGACTATCTCTCTGGACCTCTTTTCGGCGTTCTCTTTTGCCTCATCTTCTATCCTCTTTATAAGTTTTGCTGCATCGAAACTGGCGTCCTCCTCTATCCTCCTGTTAAGCTCCTGACGCGCCTCTTCAGCGCTGATGCCTGCTATCCTCTCGAGGACAGTGAGCTGTTCCTTAATAAGGTTGTTATAATGGGTTTCCCTCTCCTGCAAGGATTTTTCCCTGTTGTTGTGCTCCTTCTCCCTCTTGTTTGACTCATGCTCTCTCTTCTCGACCTGATCAAACTTCCTCTCTAAGGCCTCTTCCTTCTGCCTCAGCCTCCTCTCAAGTTGGTTGACCTCGTGGCGCCTCTCCCTTATCTCTTTTTCGGCCTCTGACTTTGTCTGATATACATGGTCCTTGGCCTCTAAGGCAGCCTCTTTACGTATAGCATCTGCTTTGGCTCTGGCCTCTTCAATTAGAGCATCCTTCTCCTTATCGAGAGTCAAACGCTGCGAGCGCAAAGAGTTCCTGTAAATGAGACTCAAGAGTATCCCGGTTAGAGAGCCGGCGAGTATAGCGGCTATCAAGTATAGCAGTTCCATAATGATGTTACCCCCCTTTTGATTGTTTGTTCGAGGGCAGTGCAGATGAATGCTGAAATGAAGTCTTGTGAGGAGGACTGTTTAGGTGTTTAGAGTCAATGCACCTTTAGGCATTATGAGTCTTATCGGGAGCTTCAAAAAGTTTGCACTCAAATTATTAATGCCGTCCCGGAGAACATAATTATTCCGGGGTTTCCCGATATACCCTATCCAATAGTCCTTTATCTTTGTAATAGTTATCCTCACAAAAGAATCAGCAAACAAAACACACAGTAATATAAACCCACCCTGCCGTGCAGATGAATAATTAGATCCGCCTATAGAATAGGTGGGTGTCTTAAAGATAACTTCAGGCTTCCGAGCAAAATGCTCGGCATGCACACCGTATATCTTAAGCAGACTCCCTAAAGATCTAATTTGCCGGATCAACTTTTTTCACCCATCACAAACAGGGTAGGCTACTGCTACCCTCTGTTAATATAGTACATATATCCTATATATTTATAACAGAAATTGACGGGTAAGGCAAGCATAAAATGGAGGATCAGGAGATTATAATGCCGGCGTATCCAACCACATTGTCATAATCGCCGCTCACCTCTGCAGAAGTAACGTATCTGACGAGGGTTGCCTTTACGGAGCCGAGGCTGCCGGCTGCAAAGAGCATAACAGTGGCCGGCAGGTAGCCGCACATAGAGATATGTTCCTTCCTTACGGTCTGATAGAGCCCTTCAGGGTCGAGAGAGGTCATCCTGTCGATGGCCAGCCTGTCCATTTTTCTCGCCATATCATCAGACACATAATGGCTCATGTCAGAGCTTGCGACAATAAGCACAGGATAGGCCGTCTCCTTTATTGATTTTGCAATGCCTTCTCCGAGCTGCCTGCACTCATCCAGGTCCGCAGACATAATAGTTATCGGTACGATTTTCGATCTTTTCGCAAAATGGGCAATGAAGGGAAGCTGGACTTCGAGTGAATGCTCGAAGATATGCGCCTGTGTATCATCTGATGAGAGCTGCGACGTATTAGAACGTATCCTGCGTGCAAGCGCAGCGTCTAACTGGAATATTGCAGTAGGGATCTCCCATTCGCCATTAACCATTATTGATATGCGTGCCCCAAGCCCTGTGTGGTTAGGGCCTATAAGCACGAAGGTCTCGGGCATGGCTATTCTCGAATAAACCTCGCCTGCAACAGAGCCTGAATATACGAGACCTGCATGAGGGGACAGGATGCCGAGGGCCTTTTCTTTTGGTACATAGCTGCCTGATAACTGCTGGACCTGATAGGTGAGCCTCTCAGGGGTTGCTTGGTAAAACTGACCTGCTACCGCAGCCTTTCTCCTCATGTACCCCCCACCAAACCTAATTAAAGGGGCAGAGGATTCAAGGATTCTAAGGGCAAGGATAAAATATTCTTTACTTGACCCCTTGATTCCTCGACTCCTTGACCCCTATTTTTTAACCGCCCTCATCAGCCTCTCATACTTTTCGACTCCGACACATTCCTTTGCAGCAGGGCACCATTCAAGGCACGTAGGCTTCATATCCCTCGATATCGCCTTGCCGCATCCTGAACAGGCAATCTCGACCTCATCGGTCCATATCTCATTCACAGTGTCGCACCAGAGGCAACTGATCTGTTCCGGAAAAGGGTTCCTTATCTCTAAACTTCCCGGGCATCCTTCCTTAAGCATAAGTTCATTTTAACATATTCCTGGAAGGCATTTTATGAGGTAAATCATAAGGGGTTAGCCGCCCCATCTCTTAAAAAGATCATGCTTTATGCCGAATGAATCGAGTATCTTGCCTGCAATGAAATCAATTATATCATCAAGGCTGTCCGGCTGGTGATAAAAGGCAGGCACGGGCGGGGCTATTCTAACGCCAAGCCGGGCAAGTTTCAGCATGTTCTCAAGGTGGATTGCGCTGAAAGGCATCTCTCTCGGCGAAAGGAGCAGCGGTCTTCCTTCCTTTATCGTCACGTCTGCTGCGCGTTCAATCAGGTTATTGGCATATCCGTTCGCAAGGCCTGAGAGTGTCTTCATCGAACATGGTACAACAAGCATACCGTCTGTAATGAATGAACCGCTTGCTATCGATGCAGTCATATCTCTGTCTTCATAAAAAAAGATCCTATCGGTTTTAAAATATTTCCTGACTATTTGCTGTGTTCTTGCCTCTTGCCTCTTGCCCCTTGCCCCTTTTATAGTCCAGTCAATGCCTGTCTCATGCCTGATTATCGAAAAGGATTGCGAGGATATGACGAGATGGACCTCAGAGGTTTTAAGAAGCGCGCCGAGCACCCTTATCCCGATGACAGACCCGCTTGCACCTGTTATGGCGAGGATATATCTCTTCACTTATAATGACCGTTCATTTGAACTCTCTTAATTATCTCATATCCTGAGAATATTGGGAAGGGTGCGGTTGTCGGTTAACGGTTGTAAGCGTGGTAGCGAACAGCCTTCCCTTAAGCGGTTCTCTCTTTAAGGACAATACCCCATTCAAAGAGCTTTTCAGTAACAGCAGCAAGCAGCTCCTCAAGGTTGTTCCTGACGCTCATGGACATAGCAAGCCCGGATTCGATAGTCTCGGGCTGTATGCCGATAA
>CAKKPH010000135.1 GCA_919901585.1 Thermodesulfovibrionales bacterium
ATGTGGGATCCCATGCCCTAATAGAAAGCTGGGAGCAGTAACAAGGATGGCGGCTGGAATACCTTCCGGACGCGTCTCTTCTATCCCCACTGAGAAGCTGAATAATAAGGTCTCGGGTTTTGCAGCTACACTGGCAATATACCAGGCATTGGAGAAAGAGCACCTTGCCCCCTTTGATTCCAAATTGCTGCCCATGGGCCTCGGGGGAAGCCCTTTTCTGGGTCACTCTGCCATTGGCGAGGACCATCTCTTCCCAAAGTTGGGTCAGAAGCTCGCCAGGATAGGAACGCGAGGCATGCTTAAGGCTTATGAGTCTGCCGGAATGAGGTCGTGCCGCTGGATGTCCGGACTGTTAGGGACTGCTGCAGCACTGGAAATAATCCACCCAGATGCCTATGTTGGTGAGGAATACGGGCAATTCCTCGTAACCCGTACTCCGGAGGTGGTTGCGGAAGCAGCAGTTGAAGAGGCAGGGATGCCGGAGGTCATACACATCAGGGGCACTAACGAAGAACTCAAGACCGCCAGGGTGCTGGGAGATCTCGCTCTTATATTGAAGGACTGCGGGACTCCTACGGTTGTTGGAATGATAATGTTCAATGAGATATTTTCTATAATCAAGGAAGGTGCTGCCCTAGGCGTTGGGAGGGCCGGGGGTCCGCTGCTGCTCCCTCTTAACCACTGGGTCTCGGCGCCATCCCTGGCTTTGCACCTTTTAAGTAAAGGCGCCACCCAGGACGAGATAATATCAATAATCAAGGAGACCATGAATGGATACTTCCAGAAGGAAGATGCCACAGTCGCGACAAACATACTGGCTCGACGGGCTGAGTTTATTGAAAGGGGACCTTTGACAGAAGCGATAATCAGGGCTACTGAACCAGGAATGACAAACTCCATCACAAAGAGGGCCATCCATGCTTATAAAGTCATGAAAAAAGGTGGAACGCTGACTGAGCTGCTTGAAGATGTTCAGAAAAGACATATTGATGATATTGCCGATGCTGTTGCAAAGGTCATGAGTAATGTTTTGAACAAGAAAATTGAATATATAAAGTTTAAGAATGTTAGACCGGGAGCCGGCCGCCGCGGGCACAAGTTTGCCCAGAAGCATTTTGCCTTCGATGCGCATGTGGATGTTGAGGTGAAGATTGACGATAAGGTATATGTGTGGGAAAATCTCCTGGCGAAAGTTGCTCCCGAAGCCCTTCTAAGGGGAGATAAAGAGATTATGGATGCAATAGCTGCTGTATCCATGGCTATCACAGAGCTTTTAAATGCCGGTGCGTGTTCTATGGATGCTGTTGTTTGTGCGTGCATGGCTGCTGCTATGGGGACTGATCCTAAGGAGGCTGCAGAAAAGACAGCCGAGGTGGCGAATGTAATTATATCAATGCCTTCGCCCAGTCTTAGAAAGGCGACCCAGTTGGCCTCAGATATAATGCGCGGGCTTGATTTCTGAGTGCGTGTAAAGGAACAGTTACCTTGACCAATGAAGATTACATAAAAAGGGTAACAATACTCGGACAGTATTGTTACCCTGAAAGAGGAGAAGCTACGGTATTAATAGTCTTTTCCTGTTTGAAAAAAACCCTCGCAGAGGAAAGCAATCTAATAGTCACAGACTTACTGCCTGAACCTGTAAAGAGCCTTTGGAAAGGTGCATCTATTAATGGAAGAGTCAATGATAAAGATTGCATAACTCTGGCAATAGAAATAGGTAACTATCCCTATAGAGCTGCAGCTGAAAGAGCCTTTGAGATTGTCTTCGCTTCCATTAGGGAAATCATCGACGATAAAGAGAAAATAAAAATCTTAGAGTTACTTCCTCTATACTTAAAGGCAATCTTTGAACGATCCAGGTCCTGCGCCCTTGACGGGTCAGCTGAGGATTTTCTTTGAAGGTAACTACCTGCTAAGTTTTAGCAATCTATTTCTAATTCTAAGGAGTAAATATATTTTATGATCAAGAAGGCAAGGCTCATATTTGCACAGATTGACCATGTATCAGGTGAGGTAACAGGTTTTGCTGTTGGAAAAATCATGGAACTGGGAGCCAAGAATGTCCAGGTTCTTCAGACAATTACGAAGAAGAACCGGCCAGGGAACATAATGATGATTGATACAGACCCTGGGCATGAAACTGAAATAGCCAATTTTCTGTCGAAGGAGCTTAAGGTGTCTGGTTACCACAGAGTCAATACTTCACACATTTTTCAAGAGGTCAGCTTTATCAGGAAAAAACTCAACATTAAGATGAACGGAAAGACACAAGCAGTTGAGTGTGAAATCAAACTCATAGGCAACCCAACACAGCCTTTATCCATGGATATAGAACACGATTTCCTTGTTAAGGTTCAGGAAATTATAAATTCAAATTCAAATTCAAATTCTTCTGTCTCATTGAGCGAACTGAGAACCATTATTGAGTCCAGGTTGCAAGAATCTTGTGATGAAATTACCATAGAAATTAAGGCATAAGGAGTTATAGATGGTTAAGCATGATTTTGAAGATGTTGAAGAAAGAACGAGAGAAAAACTGTTAAACCTGAAAAGTATTCTATCTTCGTTAGGATCTGTTTGTATAGCCTACTCAGGGGGTGTTGATAGCACTTTTCTCTTAAGGGTTGCTAAAGATGTCCTCAAAGAAAAAGTACTTGCTGTAACAGCAACCTCTCCAACTTATCCTCAATACGAGCTTGAGGAGGCAATGGCATTAGCAAATAAAATCGGGGTCAAGCATTTAGTCATATCTTCAAATGAACTTGATATCCCGGGTTTTTCGGATAACAGCACAAATCGATGTTATTATTGCAAGAATGACCTGTTCCGAAAGTTGAAAGAAGAGTCAGAAAGATACGGTATAAAGAATATTGCCGATGGCTCAAACTATGATGATACAAAAGACTACAGGCCGGGAAGAACAGCAGCAAAGGAGTTGGGCGTAATAAGTCCACTCTGTGAAGCGTGGCTTACAAAAAATGATATTCGTTCTTTATCGAAGGAACTCGGACTCGAAACCTGGAATAAACCCTCTCTTGCCTGCCTTTCCTCACGGATACCTTACAATGAAAAAATAACCGAAGATAAATTAAAACAAGTGGAAAAGGCAGAGGGCGTGCTGAGGAGTTGGGGATTTACCCAGTTTAGGGTCCGGCATCACAATGATATAGCGAGGCTTGAATTGATTTCCGAGGAGATGTCCTTACTTGATAATGCTGAATTGCGATTATCGATAGATAGTGCACTCAAAAGTCTTGGATTCAAATACGTTGCCGTTGATTTGCTCGGCTATAGGACAGGTTCAATGAATGAGGTTATCAAAGCATATGAGAGATGATTATCTGAGAGACCTTGTAAATAAAATAAAAAATGGCGAGATTGATACAGACAGCGCGCTAAAAAAGCTTAAAACCCTGCCATTTGAAGATATAGGCTTTGCTAAAGTTGACAACCACCGTTGTCTGAGGCAGGGATTTCCTGAAGTTATTTATGGAGAGGGGAAAACCAAAGAACAGATAAGACAGATAATTGATGTTTTGGTTAAAGGAGGTAACGATGCGCTTGTTACACGAACGAACCGGGAAGTATTTAAGTATGTAAGAAAAAAATATGAGAAAACTGTATACAATGAGCAGGCCAGAATGATAGTCATAAGAAAAAGGAAGAAAAACAGCCAGGTTAATTCAGGCTTGATCCTCGTAATCTCAGCTGGGACATCTGATATCCCAGTTGCAGAGGAGGCTGCTGTTGTAGCAGAGGCTATGGGTAATAAAGTAAAGCGTCTTTATGATGTTGGTGTGGCAGGTATACACAGATTGCTGTCAAACATTGATCTTATAATGTCAGCCTCTGTTTTAATAGTTGTAGCTGGTATGGAAGGGGCACTTCCCAGTGTTGTTGGAGGTCTTGTCGATAAACCTGTTATTGCCGTTCCTACTAGTGTAGGGTACGGCGCAAGTTTCGGCGGAATATCAGCCCTGCTGGGAATGTTAAATTCCTGCGCTGCAGGTGTCGCGGTGGTAAACATTGACAATGGCTTCGGGGCAGGATACATCGCTAATTTGATTAACAGATTGAACCGGTAGGACTGCTAATCTGGGAATGCAGCCTGCGGCAGATGACAAATAGCGGTTATAGGAACGATCTATTAAATGTTAATCTCTTTTAATTTGGAGAAGTTGTAATAGATAATAAAGAGCCAAAAATAGAAGATATAAAGAAGCTGGCAGAGGAGAAGCGCTGTCCTGTCCGGAAGGCCCTTTACTAT
>CAKKPH010000136.1 GCA_919901585.1 Thermodesulfovibrionales bacterium
TGAAAATAAAGAGAGCCGGGAAAGGGATTCGAACCCTCGACCTGCTGATTACGAATCAGCTGCTCTACCAACTGAGCTATCCCGGCATTAAGGCAATGCTGATAGTTTACACACTTAAACTGCTAAACCTCAATATCCCTGCACCGGGATAGACCTAAGGCTGATTGAACAAGGTCATATTGAGGGTATATCATATACACAGTAATGGTTGTATCGATCGATTTTAAAGGGTAATCATCATGAAAGCATGCTCATTATGCCGCAAGGAAGTTGCAATCGACAAATACTTCTCGATGAAGTCTGTTTGTCCGAATTGCGGTCGCGACCTTCACATCTGCCTGAACTTCAGGTTTTATTCTGAGAGTGCCCACAATAAATGCGTCGAGGTTAAGGCAGAGTACCAGCGCATGAGGGACAGGGCGAACTTCTGTGATTATTTTGTCTTCAGGGATGACAAGACTGCATCAGGTAATGACAAGGGGAAAGAGGATGCAAGGAAAAGGGTTGATGACCTTTTCAGGAAATGACCCCGGCTAAAAAAACTGCTTTTGACCATTATTCCTTATAAGGACAAAAAAGGGATAGCAATGCTATCCCTTAGTTATGATAAAATAAATTGCAATACGGTTATCTCACTGCATCCTTCAAAGCCTTGCCTGCAGTAAATTTAGGAGTCTTGGCAGCAGCAATTGTTATTACCGCACCTGTCCGCGGATTACGGCCTTTTCTCGTTTTCCTCTTTACCACCCCGAATGTCCCAAAGCCTACGAGAGTTACCTTCTGTCCCTTTTTCAAGGATGCCTTGATGGAATTAAGCGTCGAATCTAACGCCTTTGATGCGTCGGCCTTGCTGAAACCAGCCCCTGAAGCTATCTTGTCGATGAGCTCCGCTTTTGTCATAATTAGTCCCCCTTTCCGTAAGGTTATGTTGTTGTAATGTTGTAACATTATCAGGAAGAAACTCTTTTGTCAAGCCCAAAATTAAGGGAAAGTTATAGAAAAAAACCATGCCGGACACCCTTTCCTGTACAGTTTTATGACCTCTGTATATTATATATTTTTCAGTCATGGATTTTTCTGCGTCCATGTGTTATTTTTTAATGCAATGCTCCTGCAACTGAAGATAAAAGACTTCGCCATAATCGATGACCTTACCATTAAATTCCGGCCCGGTCTCAATGTGCTCACAGGTGAGACAGGCGCAGGTAAATCGATCGTCGTAGATGCCTTTGGGCTTGCGCTCGGAGAAAGGGCACAGACCGACCTGATCAGGACAGGCCGGAATGAAACAGTTATTGAGGCGTTCCTTGATATATCAGCCCATCCGGTGCTCGAGAGGCTCGGGATACCATTGGATGACGGTATCATACTTAGGAGGAATCTCTCATCAGCAGGGAAGAGCAGGGCATATATAAACGACACGATGATCAATGTTCAGACCCTCCTCGAAGTCGGAGAAACCCTTGTCGATATCCATGGGCAGCACGAACACCAGAGCCTGTTATCTACAGACAACCAGAGGACTATGCTCGATGCTTATGCAAAACTCACCGAGCTAAGGGCATCCTTCGAGAAACTCTTTCACGAGGTTCAGTCAATAAAGGGTATACTGTCAAAGTTCAGATCCGACCTCAGGGAAAGGAATGAGCGGATAGAGTTATTGAGGTTCCAGATAAATGAGATAGACTCTGCAGCATTAAAGTCAGGCGAAAAAGAGAGGCTAATTGAAGAAAAGGCTATACTATCAAACCTCGCAAAACTCAATGAGCTGACTGACCTGGCCCATTCCCTCCTATACAGCGGAGAGGGTTCTGTTCAGGACAAGCTCTCCTCAGCCCATTCGGCAATTAAAGAGATCTCAGTTATAGACAACAGCGCTGCTGAGGTCCTGGGTCTCATAGAGGGAGCAAGACCTTTGATTGACGATGCAGTCATCTCTCTCAGGAGATACAAGGACAGATACGACGTCGACCCAAACAGGCTCGAAGAGATCGAAGACAGGCTCGACCTTATAAAGAAGTTTGAGAAAAAATACGGTGAAGGCATTGATTCCATCCTCCAGTTCAGGGAGAACGCAGAAAAAGAACTCGAAGGCCTCACCCTGTCTGATGAAAGACTACAGGATATTGAAAAGACCCTTACTGCCAAAGAAATGCAGCTTAACGAAGAGGCGCTTAAACTCTCGCTCATGAGGAAAGAGGCTGCGGAGAGACTCGAAGCCGAGGTCATCTCAGCGCTCAGAGAACTCGCAATCGAAAAGGCAGAGTTCAGGGTCGCTGTCAGGGAGTGCCCCATCTCCCCTGCCGGCATTGACAATATAGAGTTCCTCTTTTCAGCAAACAAGGGCGAGCCGCCAAAGCCTTTAAGCAAGACAGCGTCTGGCGGCGAACTATCCCGTATAATGCTTGCACTCAAGGAAACCTTTGCAGAGGTGGACAAAATACCTGTCCTGATCTTTGATGAGGTTGATGCAGGCATCGGTGGCAGGACAGCAGAGAGCGTCGGCATAAGCCTTAAAAAGCTCTCGAAAAAACATCAGGTCCTCTGCATCACGCACCTGCCGCAGATCGCTGCAATGGCAGACCACCACATTGTTATAGAAAAAGCACAGAAACAAGACGGTGTTTCTGTTAAAGTAAAAGAGCCCTCGCAGAGAGAGCGGGAGGAAGAGATAGCGAGGATGCTCAGCGGTAAGATAACCGATATATCAGTGAAGCACGCAAAGGAACTCATCGAAAGGGTCTCATGAAAGGCCGGATAAGCATAGACAGGGAGTTATGCAAAGGGTGCAATTATTGTGTCTTATACTGCCCTCAGGGCGTTATTGAGACAGCAAATGAGTTCAATATGAGCGGCTGTTTCCCTGCAGAGGCGAGGTATCCGGACAGATGCGACGGCTGTACGCTCTGTGCAGTCATCTGTCCTGAGATCGCTATCGAGGTCTGGAGAGAATGATGCATCAGCCGGTTGCGTTCTCGCCTGAGCTTGCGTTTTATACTGTTTAGGGGCTATTATACGAGATATCTCCTCAACAAGTTTTCTGACGTCTGCTTTTTGAGGCATCCTGTTCCATAACTTATCTCTTTTTCTGGAACTAAAAAAAATAGAGGTTAATCGGACAATGGCACGTGAAGATTTGAGAAATATAGCGATTATTGCCCATGTAGACCATGGGAAGACGACCCTGCTGGACGGTCTGCTCAGGCAGTCCGGCATCTTCCGTTCTAATGAGAAGATACCGGAGAGGGTTATGGACAACATAGATCTCGAGCGTGAGCGGGGCATCACCATAATGGCGAAGAATACCGCCATAGACTACATGGGTGTAAAGATAAATATTGTCGACACGCCCGGCCATGCGGATTTCGGAGGAGAGGTCGAGAGGACTCTCAAGATGGTGGACGGCGTGCTGCTGCTCGTTGATGCTTCAGAGGGGCCGTTGCCGCAGACACGGTTTGTGCTTAAAAAAGCCCTGGAGCTTAACCTCCCTCCTATTATTGTCATCAACAAGATAGACAGGCCGGACGTAAGGATTCAGGAGGTTCTGAATGAGATATACGACCTCTTTATTGACCTTGATGCGACAGAAGATCAGCTCGAGTTTCCGATAATATACACAAACGCAAAGCAGGGGATAGCCAAGCTCTCGATGGAGGAGGAAGCATACGACCTCAGAACACTCTTCGAGCTGATACTAAAGACTGTCCCTCCGCCAAAAGGAGACGAAAAGGGCATACTTCAACTTCTCGTAACGAACATCGATTACAATGATTACGTCGGCAGGCTCGCAATAGGCAGGGTATTCTCGGGCTCTCTGAAGTCAGGCGACTGGGTATCTGTAATCGACAACAACGGAACACCTAAGAAGACAAAAATAACATCCCTCTACGGGTTCCAGGGGCTCGAGAGGGTAGATATAAGTGAGGCGTCCGCAGGAGACATTGTTGCACTCGCAGGAGTCGAAGGCATTAACATCGGAGACACAATCACTGACCCTGAAGATCCCAGTCCCCTCCCGAGGATAAGGGTTGATGAGCCGACCATATCCATGGTCTTTTCCGTAAATACTTCTCCCTTTGCCGGGAAAGAAGGCAAATATGTAACATCGAGGAACCTGAGGGAGCGTCTCGAAAAAGAACTCCTGTACAATGTCGCTATAAAGGTCGACTTCAGCAATACCGATTCCTTTAATGTCATGGGAAGGGGAGAACTCCAGCTCGCAATCCTCATCGAGATGATGCGCAGAGAGGGCTATGAGCTCTCTGTCTCTATGCCGGAGACAATAACAAAGCAGATAAACGGACAGACCCATGAGCCGATGGAGCTGCTTGTGATAGACGTGCCTGAGGAATTCGTAGGAGTTGTTACACAGCAGGCAGGGATGCGCAGGGGCAAGATGCAGAAGATGCAGAATAATGGGCATGGAAGGGTCCGCATAGAATTCAGGATACCCTCGAGGGGTCTTATAGGCTTCCGCTCACAGTTCCTGACCGATTCAAGGGGCACAGGTCTCCTGAACCACATCTTTGACAGATACGAACCCTGGCAGGGACCGATCTCAAAGCGCTCGACAGGCGGGATTGTGGCTGACAGGCAGGGCAAGACAACAACGTATGCGCTTTTTCACCTCCAGCCGCGCGGCACACTCTTCATCAAAGAAAATACAGCCGTATATGAAGGCATGGTCATTGGTGAGAACTCGAGGGACAGTGACATAGACGTGAATGTCACAAAAGAAAAGAAGCTCACAAACGTCAGGGCTTCAGGCTCAGATGACGCCCTTCAACTCATACCTCCAAGGGTTCACAGCCTCGAACAGGCAATAGAATTCATAAGGGAGGATGAACTCGTAGAGGTAACCCCGCTCTCAGTGCGTATAAGGAAAAGGGTCCTCGAGGCCAACAAGAGGCCTAAGAAGGATAAGACTTAAACAGGATCACCACAAACAGGATCACCATTTGCCACTCTTTCAGTCTTTCTGTTATATTTACTTATGCCTCTGATCAGGACATTAGCGCTGTCACTCATAGCCCTCATACTTATTTCGGTCTCTGCAGGTGCAGAGGTCAGGGAATATATGCTCGACAACGGCCTTAAGGTGCTGATAATCGAAGACCATAAGGTGCCGCTTGCCACATTCCAGATATGGTACAGGATCGGTTCGAGGGAAGAGACCTCAGGCAAAACAGGTCTCAGCCACCTGCTTGAGCATATGATGTTCAAAGGCACTCCCAAGTATGGCTCAAAGGTATTCTCAAAGATAATTCAGAGGAACGGCGGGGTCGATAATGCGATGACATCCCGTGATTACACTATGTACTTCCAGACGATGTCATCAGACAGGTTAGGGCTCTCTGTTGAGCTTGAGTCCGACAGGATGACAAACCTTATTATGGATGAAAAAGAGGTGCTTTCTGAAAGGGATGTCGTTAAAGAGGAACGGAGGATGCGTTATGATGACGACCCCCAGAATGCCCTTTTTGAGAAACTTATAGCCACTGCCCTTATGACCCACCCTTACAGGAGGCCTGTTATCGGATGGATGCCGGATATATCATCAATCCGGAGGGACGACCTTTACAGACACTATAAGGCTTATTATTCACCTGATAATGCTTTCATAGTAATTGCCGGTGATGTCGACCCTGAGGAGATACTTAAGAAGATAAAGGCAGATTTCGGAGGCATAAACAAAACCACTCTGCCGGACAGGACTATCACAAAAGAGCCTGAACAGAGAGGCGAAAAGCGCTTATATCTGAAGAAAGAGGCTGAGATCCCTTCTGTTATCATGGGTTATCACACGCCCAGCTTCCCGCATGATGACAGTTTCGCACTCGATGTCTTAAGTTCAATCCTCTCAGGCGGCAAGAGCTCAAGGCTCTACAGGTCACTTATTTACGATAAAAAAATCGCCATCGAGGCAGGTGCTGATTATGACGGGATGTATATTGACCCGTTACTCTTCTTTTTTTGGGCAAATGCGGCTCCGGAAAAGGATATCAATGAGGCAGAGAAAGCGCTCCAGTCCGAAATCAACAATATAAGGGATAACCCTCCAACAGAAAGGGAGGTACAGAAGGCGAAGAACCAGATAGAGGCTTCCTTTATATTCAGTCAGGATTCACTTTACAGGCAGGCTATGAATATAGGCAGGTTCGAGATATTAGGCGGCTGGAGGCTTATGAAGGACTATCTTGACGGCATCAGGAAGGTAACTCCGGCAGATGTCCGGAGAGTCGCACAGAAATATCTAACAGAGGAGAACAGGACAGTTGGGATACTGGTTCCTGTGAAAAGTGAGAAGTAAGAAATGAGAAGCAAGAAATGGAAATCAACACTCGTTTCTTTTTTGTTGTTTAGTATTTGCTGTTTGCCGTCCACCGAAGTTTCTGCTCTCGATGTTAAAAGGGCAGTCCATTCCAACGGCCTGACAGTGCTCCATGTCGAAAGGCATAACCTCCCGATTGTGATTGTGACGCTCCTTGTAAAGGCAAGCCCTCTCGACGAGGCTCAGGAAAAAGCAGGACTCGCAAACCTTACTGCGAAGCTCCTCACAGAAGGTACAAATAAACGAAAGACAACTGAAATAAGCGATGAGACAGAGTTCATAGGCGCATCTCTCGGCGCTTCTGTTGACAGCGACTTTACGGCAATAAGCCTATCTGTGCTCAAAAAGGATGTCGAAAAAGGCTTTGATCTCCTTTCGGATGTGGTCCTTGACCCCATCTTCCCTGAAATCGAAATTTCGAGGCTTAAGGGACTTATTAAGGGCGGACTGAGGCAGAGCGAAGAAGACCCGTCCTTTGTTGCTGAAAGGCATTTCAAGGCAGCAGTCTACGGAGAACAGCCCTACGGAAGGCTCACAAGGGGAAGCACTGCAACCCTTGACAGGATCAGCCGGGAAGATATTACGAGATTTCATTCGGACTTTTACAGGCCCGGCAACTCAATCATAGTCGTTGTCGGAGACCTCAGTGAAGGTGAGCTGAGCAGCCTCATCAAGAGATTCTTCGTCGGATGGAAACCTTCAGATCACAGCAGGAAACCTTATGAACATAAATCAGACAGGACGCAGAAGACTGCCTTAATTGATAAAGATATAACACAGGCTAACATAATCCTCGGTCACGAGGGCATAAGGAGGGAAGACCCTGATTACTACGCAGCATCTGTAATGAACTACATACTCGGAGGAGGAGGTTTCTCATCAAGGCTTATGCAGATAGTCAGGGATGAGATGGGCCTCGCTTACAGCATACACAGTTATTTCTCTCCAAACAAGTACGGCGGTTTTTTCGGTGTAGCGGTGCAGACCAAGAACGAATCGGCTAACACTGTCATATCTGAGATAATCAGGCAGATGAAGAGGATCAGCACGGAACCGGTCTCAGAGGATGAACTAAGGGATGCAAAGGCGTATCTCACAGGCAGCTTCCCGAGGAGGCTCGAGACAAACACAAAGATAGCGAACTTCCTCGCAGCAATAGAGTTCTATAACCTCGGACTCAACTACATAGAGAAATATCCTGAATATATCAATGCCGTCACAAGGGATGACATACTGCGGGCCGCCAAGAAATACCTCGACCCTGATAGATATACGCTTGTGGTCGTAGCGAATCAGTCAAAGGCGGCTATAGATATAGACAAAAAGAGATGAGGCAGGATGTGTGAACTCTGCCCTTCATGGCTTTCATTTATACTCTATAATCCTGTAAGAAAGGCACTGACCGACAGGAAGAGGGTACTGGATGAATCATGCATAGGCCCGGACTCCGTAGTGCTTGAGGTAGGCGCAGGCAACGGCTTCTTTACTGAGGCGATTGCTGAAAGGGCACGGAAGGTCTATGCTGTCGAACTCCAGCACGGCATGGTGAATAAATTAAAGAAGAGGGTCGGCAGGTTCGGAGAAAAGGTACATGTAGTCCATAATGATATAGCCATACACGACATTGGTGAGGGTGAGGCAGACGTCTGCCTGATGTATTACAGTTTTCATGAGGTCAGCGACCGGAAGGATGCTTCTTTACAAATTGCCAGGGCATTAAAACCGGGCGGAGTATTAGCCATATACGAGCCGACGGTTGAGGTCAACAAACCGGCGATGGAGAAGACCCTAAAAATGTTTGTTGATGCCGGTCTTATAATTGAAGCAAGGCTTGATGGTTTATTTACAAGATTTGCAAGACTTAAAAAGTATCGGTGACAAGTGCAGGCAGTGCCTTAAACCGGTCTTTTTTACTATTCACTATTCACTGGCCACTAACAGCTACTGACGGGCGGTTAGCTCAGTTGGGAGAGCACCACGTTCGCAACGTGGGGGTCGGGGGTTCGACTCCCCTACCGTCCACCAAAACCATCAAGAAGGCGTTAAGCAGTCTCGTATACCCCGATCTTCCTGAACCTCTTGTATCTCTCATCAACAAGTTTCGAAAGGTTCTTTGTCTTCAGCTCTTCATAGGCGTCGAGGACTGCCTCTGATATGTTCGAGGCAGCAGTCTCATAGTCCCAGTGAGCGCCACATTCTGGCTCAGGTATGATATCGTCTATGATCTCGAAATTTAGCAGGTCCTTCGGAGTGATCTTCAGTGCCTCTGCAGCCCTTGCGTATTCTGCGGGTCCGATCTCGCCGTTTTTCTTCCACAAGATGGCAGCGCAACCCTCAGGAGAGATAACGGAATATATAGAATGCTCAAGCATGTAGAGCCTGTCGGCAACGCCGAGGGCTAATGCGCCTCCGCTGCCTCCCTCAGCTATCACAACGGATATTATAGGGGTCCTTAGCCTCGACATCTCCATAAGGTTTACGGCAATTGCCTCTGCCTGTCCCCGTTCTTCAGCGCCTATGCCCGGGAAGGCACCCGGCGTATCTATAAGAGTCAGTATAGGCACCTTGAACCTCTCTGCGAGCTTCATGAGCCTGAGTGCTTTCCTGTAACCCTCAGGATGCGGCTGTCCGAAGTTCCTGTAAATCCTCTCTTTGGTGCCCCTTCCCTTCTGGTGCCCTATAATTAAAAAAGTAACATCTTCGATCTTCCCGAAACCTCCGACTATTGAGGGGTCATCTGAAAATCTCCTGTCTCCGTGCAGTTCTATGAAATCCTTTGATAATAATGAGATATAATCAAGGGAATACGGCCTGTCAGGGTGTCTTGCAATCATAGCCTTTTGCCAGGGCGTCAGGTTCGAAAATATGTCGGAACGCAGGTCCCTCAATTTTTTTTCGAGTTTCCTGATCTCTGAATTGATGCCTGTATCCTTTGGGTCAGAGAAGCGCTTAAGCTCCTCAATGTTCGTCTCGAGCTCCTCTATAGGCTTCTCGAAATCAAGGAAATATCTCATAGCGTTCTTACTGTTCCTCCTCCTGTTAATGACTCGATCTTCTTCACCAGGTCTGCAGATGGTGACAGCCTGAGGTTCGAAGCTATCAAAGCATATGAACCGTTTATCTCTACCCTGAAGTATAGCAAAGATTTTCCTGAATGTCCTGAGAGCACCTCTTTAAGCGTCCTGATGTCATCCATTGATGAGGAATCTTTCCTGATGGTTATCTCTATCTTCTGTGGCTGCTCGGCACCGGCAATATATTCATCGAGCCCGAAGATCTCCTTCGAAACAAGCTTGGTGCCCTTTTCTGTCCTGTCAACAATGCCCTTAACAACAAGCAGCGAGTCCTTGTTAAGGATTTCGCCCTTACTGCTGAAGATATCCGGGAAGACTATAACGTCTATACGTCCTTCCTCATCCTCGACTGTAAGGTATGCCATATTCTCGGCCTTGCCCTTTGTCTTTATCTTCTTTATGGTGCTTATAACCCCTGCGGTCTGGACTTCATTCTTGTCCGGGATCTCCCAAAGGTCAGAGATGCTCCTGATACCAAGGGCCGAAAGCGCACTCCTGTATTTTGAAAGGGGATGGCCTGTTATATAAAAACCGAGTGCCTCCTTTTCGTATCTGAGCTTTTCCTTCTCATCCCACTCTCCGGCACCATTATCCTTGGCAAGGCCGGACAGGTCTTCTTCACCAAAGAGGCTGCCTGTTGCAGACAAGCTGTTTGATTTCGTATCTGATTTGCTCATTGCAGATGCCCTGCTTATACCGAGTGAGTCAAACGCGCCCGCCTTTATAAGGCCCTCTATGACCTTTTTGTTGACCTTCTTAGTATCAACCCTGCCCAGAAAATCCTCGACTGACCCAAAACAGCCGTCTTTTTCCCTTGCATCGGTTATAGCCTCAATAGCTGATGAGCCCGCCCCCTTTACAGCCTCAAGGCCGAATCTTATCGCATTCCCCATAACCCCGAACTCCCGGCCGCTCTGGTTTATATCAGGAGGCAGGATATCTATAGACATGTTCCTGCATTCAGAGATCGATTTTACTATTTTATCTGTGTTATCCATATCAGTGCTGAGCGTTGCGGCCATGAATTCAACCGGGAAATGTGCCTTGAGATAGGCTGTCTGGAAGGCTATATATGCATATGCTGCAGAATGGGACTTGTTAAAACCGTACATTGCAAAGGGCTCCATCATCTCAAAGAGTTTTCTGGCCTTTTTTTCGTTGGTGCCGTTAGCAACCGCCCCCTTGATAAAGACCTCTTTCTGCCTCTCCATCTCTTCAGGTTTCTTTTTTCCCATCGCCTTTCTGAGGATGTCTGCCTGTCCCATCGTGAAATTGGCTATCCTGTTTGCGACCATCATTACCTGTTCCTGATAGATGAATATCCCGTAAGTCTCATCCAGGATATCTTTGAGCTGGGGCAGCTCATATGAGAATTTCACATCACCTTTTTTACGTTTTATAAAATCGTCAATCCATGCCATAGGGCCCGGCCTGTAGAGGGCCACGAGCGCAATAAGGTCTTCGAACCTGTTCGGCTGCAGCCTTCTGAGAATGTCACGCATACCTTCGCTCTCGAGCTGGAATATGCCGGTTGTCCTGCCGGAACTGAGAAGGCTGTATGTGAGCTGGTCATCAAAGGGTATGTCATTCAATGAGAAATCCCTGCCGCTGTCGTTGATGAACTTCAGTGTCTTCTCAATAACAGTAAGGGTCTTAAGGCCGAGGAAATCGAATTTTAAAAGGCCGATACTCTCGACCGCCCCCATATCGAACTGTGTAGTTATCGTCCCGTCTGTCGGGTTTTTATAAAGGGGCGCATAATTGGTCAGCGGTTCAGGTGAGACAACAACGCCTGCTGCATGCGTCGAGGCATGCCTCGAGAGATTCTCGAGCCTTCGTGCTATGTCAAGGAGGTCTTTTATATTAGGGTTGGTGTCGTACAGCTCTTTTAACTGAGGCTCTTCCTTAATTGCTTCATCAATAGTTATATTCAGGGTGTTCGGCACAAGCTTTGCTATCCTGTCCACTTCATTGTACGGCATATCGAGAGACCTGCCGACATCACGGATAGCTGCCTTGGCCTTCATTGTACCGAATGTTATTATCTGGGCCACACGGTCGCTGCCATATTTCTCCGAGACATACGAAATCACTTCATCCCTCCTGTCCTGACAGAAATCAACATCTATATCAGGCATGCTGATCCTCTCAGGGTTAAGGAACCGCTCGAAAAGCAGATTGTACTTAATCGGGTCAATCTCTGTAATGCCGAGGCAGTAGGCTGCAAGGCTGCCGGCTGCAGAACCCCTGCCGGGACCTACAGGTATCCCCTTCTTCTTCGCATAACTTATAAAGTCCCAGACTATAAGGAAGTAGGACGAATAGTTCATCTTGTTTATAATCTCAAGTTCTGTCCTGAGCCTGTCCTTGTATATTTCAGAAGGGGACTCGCCGAACCTTCCGAGGAGCCCCTTGTAGGAAAGTTCTTTGAGGTATGCCTCCGGTGAGGACCCGTTTTCGACCATATAGGTAGGCAGGAGGTCCCTGCCTAAGGTTAAATCGACATTGCACCTTTCGGCAATCTCCCTCGTTGCGAGTATAGCGGAGGGGATCTCTTTGAAAGCCTTCTTCATCTCATCAGGGGACTTAAAATAGAACTCCGATGAGTTGAACTTCAGCCTGTTGCCGTCATTTACTTTCTTGCCTGTCTGGATGCAGAGGAGTATGTCGTGCGCCCTGGCGTCTTCCTTCCTGAGATAATGGCAGTCATTGGTTGCAACACAGCCTATGTGCAGCTCCTCAGAGAGGTCTATGAGTTTCCTGTTTACCTCCTTCTGCGCCTCAAGCCCGTTGTCCTGAATCTCGAGATAAAAATTCCCGGGTCCGAGGATGTTCTTATACCTGAGGGCTGACTCCCTCGCCATATCGGGCATGTCACGGCTCAGATAATACGGGACCTCTCCCTTAAGGCATGATGAAAGTCCTATAAGACCGCCGCTGTATTGTTCCAAAAGGTCCTTGTCTATCCGCGGCTTATAATAAAAGCCTTCTGTGTATGCCCTTGTGGCGAGTGACAACAGATTCCTGTAACCGTCATTGTTCCTTGCGAGGAGTATAAGGTGAAATGCGTTCTCCGAACCTATGGAAGCTCCTTTTTCAAAACGGCTCGCAGGGGCAATATAAAACTCACAGCCGATAATCGGCTTTATGCCGGCCTTTGTAACTTTTTTGTAGAACTCAACAGCGCCGAACAGATTGCCGTGGTCTGTGATAGCAACCGCAGGCATTTTATAATGCGCTGCAAGCCCTACAAGCTCGTCAATTTTGACAGACCCGTCCAGCAGGCTGTATTCGGTGTGGAGATGAAGCGGCACATAATCAGAATGCTGCATAAAGAATATTAAACCGGCAGCGTCTTTTAAGTCAAACCTTGACTTTATTTCCTTTAAAGTTTTATACTTTCTTCCGAAAGGAAGATTGAATTATGGGAACTTATACGACATATCACCCGCACAATATCAAAAGGAAGAGGTCACACGGTTTCCTTGAAAGGATGAGCACTAAGGGGGGCCGCCGAACCCTGAGGCGCAGGCGTGCAAAAGGGCGCAAAAGATTAGCTGTCTGAGGTCTTGCCTCCCTGCGAGTATTTTCCGGAGAAGCCAAGCTAATATTAATACCCTGCCATTTATTAAGAAGGGGGTTGCGGCTGTTATGAGTAAACTATTACTGCTCATAATAAAGGCATACACTTATGTAATATCGCCCATATTGCCGGCAAGCTGCAGGTTTACCCCGACATGCTCAGCATACTCTATGGAGGCCATAACCAGATACGGTACAATAAAGGGCTTATTTATGTCGCTCCGCAGGATACTAAAGTGCCATCCCTTCCACCCGGGTGGCTATGACCCTGTAAAGTAATATGGAATCTTTTGATAAGAGAACATTAATTGCCGTCATTCTTGCACTCATAGTGCTGATCGGCTATCAATTCCTTTTACCTTTTTACACTCCTGAGCAGCCTCAAAATCAGGACATATCCAGTCAAAAAGAAATGAAAGACCCTGTTGAAACGGCTCCCGTCCAAAGCCGGATACCAAAGGATAGGGCTGTTATAAAACAGGCTGCTGTTGAACCGGCAGATGAGAAAGAGATAAAGGTCGAGACCGGCCTCTACACAGCAGTCTTAACCTCAAAAGGCGGCACCATCAAGAGGTTTGAACTCAAGAATTACAGAGACAACAATGGCCTCGGGATATCTTTGCTTAACCTTCAGGCAACAACTATGCCCCTCGCAATAGGCGTCAGCACAGATGATTTCAGGCTTTCTGACATGAATTTCAGCATGAAGGGCACTGACCTTGTGCTAAAGGCTGCGCAGTCCGGCTCTGTCACATTTGAATACAACTCTCCTCCGATATCTATTAAGAGGACCTACACGTTTTATGCAGACAATTACAGGTTTGATCTAAAGGATGAGGTGGGCGGCCTGAATGAATACTGGATGTCTCTGGGGACCGGTTTCGGGATCAATGACATTAATGACGAATCCTCGCAGCATACAGGGCCTGTCCTGCTCAAAGGCACTGACAGGATCGAACTTGCGGCGACAAAACTGAAGGAGCCCAGGTCCTTCGCAG
>CAKKPH010000137.1:0-1269 GCA_919901585.1 Thermodesulfovibrionales bacterium
GACGATGGCTATTATCCAACTCCTTCTCGGCAACATGGGCATTACAGGCGGCGGCGTAAATGCCCTGAGGGGCGAGTCAAATGTTCAGGGCTCAACCGACCATGGACTCCTCTTTAATATCTACCCCGGTTATCTGCCTGTTCATAGCGCGACAGTAACGGACCTTAAGACATACATCGAGAAATTCACCCCAAAGACAAAAGACCCCAAGAGCGTGAACTGGTGGGGCAACAGGGGCAAATACATGGTGAGTTTTCTTAAGGCTATTTATGGCAGCAATGCCACCAAGGAAAACGACTTTGGCTATGCCTGGCTGCCTAAGCTCGATGAAGGCCAGAACGGCTCATGGCTTGTGCTTTTTGACCAGATGTTCAAGGGGAAATTCGAAGGTTTCTTTGCGTGGGGGCAGAACCCGGCATGTTCAAGCGGCAACGCCGGAAAGGTAAGAAAGGCCTTCGCTAACCTCAAGTGGATGGTGAATGTAAATCTATTCGATAATGAGACCGGCTCATTCTGGAAAGGCCCGGGCATGGACCCGAAGAATGTACAGACAGAGGTGTTCCAGCTCCCTGCTGCGTCCTCTGTTGAAAAAGAGGGGAGCATAACAAACTCCGGACGCCTTGCACAATGGAGATATAAGGCAGTAGAACCGGCCGGACAGGCGATGTCCGACTCCGAGATAATGAATGAGCTCTATTTCAGGGTGAGGAAACTATACATGAAAGGCGGCAAGTTCCCTGAGCCGGTAATGAAGACAACATGGGATTTCGGAGAAAAGGGGCCTGACGGAAAGATAAAGAAAGTAGATATCCATGCAGTAGCCAAAGAGATCAACGGTTATTATCTTGAGGACATCTTTGATACAAAGGCAACACCCCCTAAACAGCTCGGGAAAAAGGGAGATCTCTGCACTAATTTTGTCACCCTGCAGGCTGACGGCACTACCTCGTGCGGTAACTGGATATACAGTGGAAGCTATACGCAGAAAGAAGGCAAGGTCATCAACATGATGGCGCGGAGAAGCAAGGACGACCCGAGCGGTCTCGGACTATTCTCCGGATGGGCATGGTGCTGGCCTCTGAACAGGAGGATTCTGTACAACCGGGCATCTGTTGACCCTAACGGCAATCCATGGGATCCTAATAGAGCAGTTATCAAGTGGAATCCGACGAAAGAAAATCCAGCTACGCAGAAACCGGGTGTATGGGAAGGAGATGTGCCTGACGGGCCTGCCCCCCCACTTGCAGATGAAAAGGCAGGGAAACACCC
>CAKKPH010000137.1:1279-8435 GCA_919901585.1 Thermodesulfovibrionales bacterium
ACTTGTTGACGGCCCATTCCCCTAACATTCTGCGCCGCTCGAATGTCCCGTTCAGGAAAACCCTATGAACAAGAAGCACAGGATAAACCCGACAATAAAGCTCTTCTATGGTGTTGAGGGACCTAATGACAAGCCCAAGAAGGGCGGCGGGCTTCCTGAGGATGTATTTGTGAGCGGTGACGCTAAATTCCCTTATGTTGCAACAACTTACCGCGTATCTGAACACTGGCAGACAGGAGTTCTCACAAGACACCTTCCGTGGATGCAGGAATTGATGCCACAGCAGTTCGTCGAGATAAGTAAAGAACTCGCTGCAGAAAAAGGCGTAAAGAACGGCGATAAGATTAACGTCTCTTCTGCAAGGGGAAAGGTCTGGGCAATAGCCATGGTTACTGACAGGTTCAAACCCTTCAAGATCATGAACTCAACAGTTCATCAGGTTGGGCTCCCCTGGTGTTTCGGCTGGCAGTATCCTGAGGACGGCAGTGGCGGTGACAGCTCGAATCTCCTCACGCCGACCATCGGAGATGCAAATACAATGATACCAGAGACAAAGGCCTTTATGGTCAATGTCGAGAAGGCTTAAGGGGGTGATGACATGACAAGAAAGGCATTATTGATCTCTCCAGAGGCTTGCATAGGATGCAGGGGCTGCCAGATCGCCTGCAAGGAATGGAACCAGCTCCCTGCTACAAAGACCATAAACAAAGGGACGGTTGAGAACCCTCCTGATCTCAATGCGAACCTTTACAACAAGATACGCTATGTTGAGCTGCCTTCAGAAGCTAACATGGTTCGCTGGCTGTTTGTGAGCCAGCGCTGCATGCACTGCGAGGATGCAGGCTGCATGAAGATATGCCCTGCTCCGGGCGCACTCTATAAGACAAAGGAAGGGGCGGTAGCCTTTAATAAGGACAAGTGTATCGGCTGCAAGCTCTGCGCTGCAGGCTGCCCGTTTAATGTGCCGAGGTTCGACGAAAAGGACAAGATATCGAAATGCCACCTCTGTTCAGACAGGATAACAGAAGGGCTTTCTCCTGCCTGTGCAAAGACCTGCCCAACAGGAGCAATACAGTATGGAGACAGGGATGGGATAATCAGCGACTCCAAGAAACCAGGCTATGAGAAACTCTATGGGCAAGCAGACCTTGGAGGACTCGGCGTGCTTTACGCCTTCAAGGATGCACCGAAACTTTACGGCCTTGATGAAAAACCTGCCATCCCTGAGTCCATAGTATTCTGGCACAATGTGCTTAAACCCCTTGCATACATCGGGCTTGGAGGGGCTGTAGCTGCATCGCTCCTCCACTATGTTGCATTCGGCCCCAAGAAAGATGAGGAGGTGAAGAAAGATGAGTAATATGGTACGCAAGGCAAGCGTTTTTGAGATACTGAACCACTGGTCGCTGGCTGTAAGCTTCTTTATCCTCACGGTTTCAGGCTTCGGCTTTCTCTATCACATCGAAGGGGTAGGCTCTATATTTGGCGGCTTTAACCAGATGAAGACAATACACAACTGGGCAGGGGTCGTATTTAGCGTCTCTCTTTTCTTCACGCTATTCTCTTATATTGTCGAGGCGTTAAGCATTAGCGGTGACGACATTGCATGGATATTCAAGGGCGGAGGATACTTCTCAAAAAAGACTGTCGTGCCTCCTCAGGGCAAGCTGAATACAGGCCAGAAGCTGTATTATCTGACCGTCTTAATTGCAGGCATAGCCATTACCGCAACAGGTCTTGTCATCTGGCTCAGGCCGGAAATGGCTGACATCAGGAAATGGATACTCCTTTCGCACCTTGTGCACAACATAAGCTTTGTCTTCATGGTTATCGCAATACCGCTCCACATATACCTTGCCACACTCGCAAACCCCGGCACTGTACGTATAATGTTCTATGGCACTGTGCCTGTCGAATGGGCCCGCAAGCGCCATCCAAAGTGGGTGCAGAAAATAGGGGCGTAGCGTATAGAGTACTTTCCCCGAGGGGGGATGACTTTCAGCCATCCCCCCTCGGGTTTCACTATCAAGAAAAGGAGCAAGGGGTCGCAAAGACCGTTATAGCAAGACCTTTAAGAATCGAGCACCGTTCACAATTGTCTTTAAAAAAACTACGATGTCCTTTCCCTTGCCGGCTGAACCCTTATCCTTCTCCCTTTGAGCATCATATCGTTTAATGTGCCTACAACCTTGTCTGCAAGGTTGGCCGGCACCTCTACAAAACTGAATGTGTCATGTATGGCGATTTTGCCGATTTTCCTTCCGGGGATATTGGCCTCAGCAGATATGGATTTCACGATATCCACAACCTTTACATTGTCTTTCCTGCCTATTGTCATGAAAAGCTTTGTAAAATTCCGGTCAGACGGAAGATGCTGCCTGTCAGACTCATCAATGTCTTCTACATCAATGTCCTCTGAAATGAGGCTCAAGGCTGCAGCTGCGATATCCTTCGGAGAATATTTTGCAAGAAGGCTGTCGATCAAACCGGAAAACCTGCTGTGGCTCCCTTCAGAGATAGTGTCTTCGATAGCATCAAAGAGCTCCTTTTCGCGCGCCTTTATCACCTCATCCCTTGTCGGCAGCTTTGCCTTGTTGATGGTCGTTTTTGCAAATTTTTCAATAAGCCTCAACTGCCTGTATTCCCTTGGGGTAACGAGTGTGATCGCAATTCCGGACCTGCCTGCCCTTCCTGTCCTGCCTATCCTGTGGACATAGGCATCAGAATTCTGTGGAATACTGAAATTTACTACATGCGTCACATCCGGAATATCCAGCCCCCTTGCAGCCACATCTGTTGCAACAAGGATGTCAAGGTCGCCCTTCCTGAACTTGTCCATCACCTCATCCCTGTGCGACTGAGCATAATCTCCATGGATAGAGCCTGCTGCGTAGCCCATCTGCCTGAGCTGGCCCGCGACATCGTCAACATCCCTTTTTGTGTGACAGAAGATGAGTGTTAATGAAGTGTCTTCAACATCGAGCAGTCTTGTCAAGGCTTTTATCTTGTCAGCCTCCCTCACCTCATAGAAGATCTGTTTTATCTTTGTGACCACAAGATCTTTGGCATTAACGCAGACTTTCTCTGGCTTATGCATATATTTGCCGGAGAGCCGCTCAATTTCGTGAGGCATAGTAGCTGCAAAGAGCATTGTCTGCCTTTCCTTTGGAACCTCTTTGAGAATCCTTTCCATGTCATCGATAAAGCCCATGTTCAGCATCTCATCTGCCTCATCGAGGATAAACATACTGATATTGCTCAGATCGAGGGTCTTCCTCTGGATGTGGTCTATTACACGCCCCGGTGTGCCAACCACAACATTAACGCCTTTTTTTAAACTTTTTATCTGCCTCTCAATAGACTGCCCGCCATAAATCGGGACTGATGAAACGCCTTTATTCTCGCCTATCCTGTTTAGCTCCTGAGCCACCTGTATTGCAAGCTCCCTTGTAGGTACAAGCACAATGGCATAAGGGTTTTTGGTTTTGCCGGTTGTTGCCGACCTTTCAACAATGGGTATGCCGAAGGCAGCTGTTTTTCCCGTTCCGGTCTGCGCCAAACCGATGATATCCTTTCCCTTAAGTGCCGGAACAATTGCGACCTTCTGTATCTGTGTCGGTTCTTCAAACCCCATGCTCGAAATCGCACTCAGGACCTCATCCGAAAGTCCGAACTCATAAAATCTGGTATACATTCACTTTTCTCCTGTTTTTCATTTTTGTTGTTTAGTAAGGCTATGTAAGGTAGTAATGGTAATGCAAATTTCAGTTAAAGCAGATTGTGAGAAAACATCACTGCTAAGCCGGATTGTATTAATCCTGTCTGGTTTGCACCCGCCGCCTTGCGGTCTTGGCTCTCCTCTTTTGCGCCTCTCTCTTTTTGCTTTTTAGCTTTACAGAAGGCTTCTCGTAAAAACGCCTTTTCTTGAGCTCACCTAAAATGCCGTCCCTCTGGATCTGGCGTTTAAAAAGCCTTAGGGCTTTTTCAATATCTTTATCGTTTACCCTTATCTCCACTCAGCCGTCTTCCTCTCTATGGTGTTTATGTTAAATAAACAAGGCCGCATGTTAAAAACTTTTGCGGCCTTATATCTTACAAAAATTTTCAAACCTTATTATATTGACATGATGCGTCACAAAATGTCAATATATAAATGAATTATTTCTCCTTGTCATTCTAACTACCTATCCTTTTATGATGCAGTTACGCTTACTATCCCTTCTCTTATAACCCTCAGCAACTGCTCCAAATTCTCAATCTGTATGGCCAAGGGAGGCATGATAATAATGACATTTCCGAGCGGCCTGATGAAGACGCCCCTGCCCCTTGCATAGTATGCAACCTTCCACCCCATCCTCTCTTCCAAAGCATAAGGCTCCTTTGTTTTTTTATCCCTCACAAGCTCTATGCCTGCCATAAGGCCCTTGTTCCTCACATTACCGACATGGTCGAGCCCTGAGACCTCCTTCAAAAAAGACTCAAGAAGCTCGATCTTCGGCCTGAGGTTCCCTATGGTATTTTCTCTTTCGAATATATCAAGGCATGCGAGAGCTGCGGCACATCCAAGCGGGTTGCCTGTATATGAATGCCCGTGGAAGAACGTCATTAAGTCTTTAAACTCGCCGAGGAATGCATTATAGATATCTTCTTTCGCAATAGTTGCTGCGAGCGGGAGATAACCGCCTGTAATGCCTTTTGACAGGCAGATTATGTCAGGCAGAACCGCTTCGTGTTCACAGGCAAACATCTTCCCTGTCCTGCCAAACCCTGTTGCGACCTCATCAGCAATCAAAAGCAGATTGTATTTTGTGCATAATTCCCTCACTCCCCTTAAATAGCCTTCAGGCGCTACAACCATACCGCCTGCTGCCTGCACAAGCGGCTCGATTATTACTGCCGCAATCCCTTCGGCATTTTCCCTGATGATTTTTTCCATTTCATTAAGGCAAGACAAGCCGCATTCAGGATAATTAAGGCCCAGCTCGCACCTGTAACAGTAAGGGGAAGGAGTCTTATAAGTCTTGAATAAAAGGGGGCCGAATGCTTTATGAAAAACATCAATGCCGCCAACGCTGACTGCGCCGAGCGTATCACCGTGATATGCGTTATTCAATGAAAGAAAAGAGGTTCTATTTTTTAAGCCCTGGTGCTGCCAGTACTGAAAGGCCATCTTGAGCGCTACTTCAACTGCAGTAGAACCATTGTCAGAATAGAAGACCTTACTCAATGCTGAACTTTGAACCTTTAATTTTGAATCTAAAAGTATTATAAGCCTTTCAGCAAGCTTTATCGCAGGGATATTGCTCAATCCAAGCATAGTGGAATGGGCAATCTTATCCAGTTGTTCTTTTATTGCCTCGTCTATCTCCTTCTTCCTGTGGCCGTGTATATTCACCCAAAGGGATGAGACTCCGTCAAGGTACCAGTTGCCGTAAATATCTTCAATAAAGCAGTCCCTTCCGCCGGATATGATGACAGGCTTTTCATCAAGCCAGTCTTTCATCTGAGTGAAGGGATGCCAGATGTATTGTTTGTCCAAATTTTCGAGGTGTTCGTTCTCCTCAAGGATTCCCATTATGCTCCTTTTCTTTACGCCGGTCTAAAATCCCTGCAACGGCCTTACAGCTATTATAATATCATACAGGAATAACAGGGGCTATTCAGCATGAGGCTCAAGACAAAAATAGCATTGTCAGCTATAATTGCTCATATAGAGCTAATCGCCGGAGCCGGACAATAAATACCCCTGTAATATGTTTGCAGGGGGCAAGGGAGGGAATATGGATGCGATTGAATGCATAAAGACGAGGATGAGCATAAGGAAATTCAGGCCTGATCCTGTGCCAAGGGACATCCTTATAAATATACTCGAGACTGCCCTTAGGAGCCCGTCTTACAAGAACAGCCAGCCATGGGAGGCTGTTCTTGTATCCGGGGAAAAGAAAGAAGAGTTGACAGGCCTGCTGACAGGTCTGCTTGATAAAGGGATAGAGCCGGCACCGGACCTGCCTGAGCCCGGAGCATGGCCTCCTGAAATAGATGCGAGGATAAAAGAACACTTCTCAAAGAGAACCACTTTCCTCGGCATAGACGTCAGCCAGATGAAGATATACACGAAGATGGCGAAGCTCGCAAACTTCAAGTTCTACGGAGCTCCACATGCGATTTTTTTCTTGCAGGACTCATCACTAACCCTCTGGTCAATACTCGATATGGGCATGTTTGCACAGAGCCTTATGCTTGCTGCTCACGCAAACGGGCTCGGCACAGTGCCGCAGGCATTCCTCACTGACTATTCTCAGGAAATTAGGAGCTTTCTCGGCGTACCTGACTCAAAGAGGCTTATGCTCGGCATGTCCATAGGCTATCCTGACCTCGGCGACCGTGCCAACAGTTACAGGAGCAAAAGGGTGGATGTATCAGATATCATGAAATGGATTGAGTGATTTCATGCCTCCAATCGCACTCTGGATAACAGGCCTGCCGGGCAGCGGCAAGAGCACATATGCAGAAGAGGTCAAGAGGCTTTACCCGGATTTTGTTCTCCTCCGTATGGATGAACTGAGAAAGGTTGTCACCCCTGAACCCGTCTACTCGGATACTGAAAGGGACCTTGTTTACAGATGCCTTGTCTATACTGCAGACATACTCGTGAGGCACGGGCATAGCGTGGTTATTGACGCCACAGGCAATCTCCGCAAATGGAGGGATCTCGCAAGAGGAATTATCAAATCCTATGGCGAGATATACCTAAAATGTCCTGTTGATAAATGCATCGAAAGAGAGGCGCGGAGGATTGAAACGCACGGTGCTCCGGCAGATATTTATAGCAAGGGAAAGGCGGGCGGGCCAGTGCCCGGGGTGAATGCACCGTATGAAGAGCCGCAAAACCCTGAACTGATTATCGAGACAGACAAGACCACATTATCAGAAGCGATCAGGCTTATAGACGGTCTTATCAAAAGGCTGACCATATAACAGAGACCTTAGGTATAAAGCAGGTCTCTAAAAACCTACTCACCCATCCGTCAGGGCTGATTTTTTCGCAAAGCTGCAAAACAAAAAACGCTTTTCTTAAGTTTGCAAAATTGTTTTTTAAATAATTATTTAAAATCAATACGATTTGAGTTGGCATGAGATATGCATTTTCATTAGG
>CAKKPH010000138.1 GCA_919901585.1 Thermodesulfovibrionales bacterium
AGTAACATCCGGTGGGTCTCGCCTTCCCTTACAAAGATCTCTGACTTTATCCCTGCTGCCTCAGCATATTTTTTTGCATCTTCAACATAACCCCTTGCTTTATTTATAAGCTCATCAACCACATTTGGCGCCTCTCCGTAAAACTCTGCGGGGATATCCACAACAGATACAATCTTGAGTTCACCTCCGTAGGCCTCTGCGAAGTCTATTGCCCTGTCAATACATGCCCTGCTGTATTTGGAGCCGTCAGTTGCAACGAGTATCCTCTGCCAGCCTATGTCGGCATCCCTCGGCACAACAAGCACATCCCTCTGGCTATGGCCTATGACCCTTGCGGTCACGCTACCCATAAGGGCCCGCTCAAGACGGCGCAGACCGCGCCGCCCCATTATTATCAGCTCGGCGTTTTCGGACTCAGCGAGGTCGACGATCCTCTGGTATGCCTCGCCTTCTTCACATACAGTCTTTATGAGAGCGCCTTCAGACTTTGCGATTCTTTCTGCCTCTGCAAGGGCCTGCTCACATGGCTTTCTGAGCGAGTCCATGATGTTGCCTACAGCGACCATGTCGAGGTCTCCCACATAAGGCGGAACCACGCAGACAACGCTGATCCAGCTCTTTTCATCGGCAGCGAGCCTGAAGGACTGCCTTAAAGCATGGAAGCCTGATTCAGAGCCGTCAATAGCTACAAGCATTTTTCTGTACCTTGCCATTGTTAATATTTAACTGTGACTTATTGCCTCTTTTGTCGCCACTTTTTCAGCCCTGCGCCCCTGCCATATTGCGCGCAGTACAATGAATGCGCCTATTAAGACCGCCATTATCATTATAGCAAAACTTGTGTTTTTGAGCACCTTGACAGTCGTCTCTCCCAATGTCTCAATGACACCGAGCTGTGCGAGATAGACAGGGACCATCAATGCCCTGCTGAAGAGCACTATCACCATTATAACGCCCATGACGACCTTAATCATGAAGGGCTTTACATAGGTTGTACCTATTGCGCCGAGCTGGATTCCGAAGAGCGAGCCCGCAAGTATGATCATTGCAAGCCGTATGTCGACCAGGCCGCCCATAGCGTACTTCAATGAACCTCCAAGACCCATAACAAAGGCTATTACCAGCTCAGAGGCTGAGGCCATGAGGCTCGGCGCACCGAGGACATAAATCATTGACGGCACACCGATAAACCCGCCGACAGCAATGGTTGCAGCGAGCATCCCTGTTGCGAAACCAAGAGGAATTGTGAAAAGGACTGAAATCTTTGCATTGAGGCTTTTGAAATAGACCATTGTGCCGGGTATGTTTATCGACTGCACCCATTTTGCAAGCCTTGTAAGCTTCTCTTCTTCATGCGTACTGCCGGATCTGTAGGTCTTCCATGCGTCCCTCAGCACAAATCCGCCTACGATCGCGAGTATCACCACAAAGGAAACGCTGACATAGAGGTTTGAGCCGGCATCCCCAAAAGCGCTCTTTATGTTCTGCTGTATATGTGCACCGTATAAAACTCCTGCCTCGGCTGAGATGCCCATGATAATCCCGAGTTTTATGTCAACCTGTCCGTATTTGGCACGCTTGATTGCTCCTACCAATGCCTTCGGGAACTTGTGGCACATATTGCTTGCAACAGCAACGAGGCCGGGCACCCCGAGGCTCATCATGCCGGGTGTCAGCACAAAGGCGCCTCCTGAGCCGATAAAACCGCTCACGAGCCCGCCTACGAAACCGACGACAAAAAGGTAAATGATATTTATTACGTCAAGGTTTATGAAATTGGCTGCCTCTTTTGCGATATCATGCATGTTATTTGCCCTCCGTTTTCTTTCTCTTTTTGGCCTCGATGCCTAATGAAGTCCAGAAGTTCCCGGTGAATGAACCGTGTATGAACGAGAAGATAAATGCTGTGGCTATCGGCAGCAGCGCATATAGCCCACCACGGGCGAAAGTGCTGTTTATGATGTCCTGATTCAACAGCAATGCCGTGTAAAGAGCTATTGAAATCATGCCTATGAGAAGCGTCTTCACAACAGGCCTTTTCTTTGTCTTGTCCTGAGACATTGTCTTTCTCCTTTTTTTTAAATTGAAGTTATGAGTTTGTGAAGTTTTGTGAAACTCTTATCTTCATATCTTTTTAATTCGGTTATCTTTAAATTCCGTCCGTTACGATAACCAAGGGACGGTTAAGGCCATGCCATGAATCAGAAAGCCTCTTGTCTTTTCCCCTGCAGTCAATATCGGGTCTGTCTGATGAATCGATAATAACAAAGAGGACCTCCCTGTTTGAGTCAGTATGCCTTATGACCTCTTCTGCAATGCAACCGTCTTTCTGAATCAGCCTGCACTGTATGCCGTCCTTCGATAGTTCCGATATAAACTGAGCCGGCATTGAGCTTGCCTCTCCCGTCTGACGGACAACAATGATGTCGAGGTCTGCCCCTATCCTCTTGCATGTGTTCGCTGCGTATCTAAGTGCCCTGTTGTCTATAGCATTACCCTGCAGGGCGAGAAGGACCTTCCGGTTCTCCTTAAGTATCTCTTTTGCTTTCTCAAACTCACCTTCTTCGGCAAAGGAGATGGCTGACATCAGTTCTTCAAATTTTTTGTTAAGCCTGCCCATAATTGTAATCTGACTTATGACTCTGTTAGAGGCTCTGAGAGTTTAATCTGTCCCTGTTTCTTGCCTGCCTCTGTCATTTCATCTTTGCCCTCACTCAAAAGTTCGACTGCGGTGTCGAATTCTCCTGCCTCGGCAAAGGTGATAGCCGAGAATGCCCTTTCAAGCTTTTTTGAAATTCCCTTCATGGTTCAACTCCTTTCTTGTGGTTTTTGGTCTTTATATACCTATATCATGTTCCATGCCAGATGACTCATAACCGGCTAACAGCATGAAATATAGAGATAATTAGCGCTAACAGCCAGCCAGAGCAGAACACCTCGTTTGTTGCATAATGAAACAGGGCATGGTGCAGTCAATGAATTCTCTGGTGAATATCCTCCAGAAGGGCTGAAGGCCGCAGAAACATAATAAGTCTTTATTGATTGATCTGACCTTACTTATGAACTTATTTGTATAAACATTCCTGCCTGTCTCTGGGCGTATAGTCCAACTGTTGCATGACAATCAGTCAATGTTGCTATATGCAATAGCAAGTGGTAAAATTATTCTATGCTCAAATATCACCCAAGCCTGAGAAGGAAGATAACATTTGGCTACTACGCCATAGTCGGGATCATTAGTGTTTTCTCCTTATTCACCTTTATGGAATTGAGGTATGTCGAGAAAAAGATAATGTTCGGTGATGTTATATCAGAATTCTTTGACGCTACGCTCGAAATAAGGAGGTTTGAAAAGAACTATTTTCTCTATAAGGAGAGGAGTGACCTTTATGAGAACGCATGGTTTGCTGTAAAGGCTCAGGACCTGCTTGAGCGCAATATTCAGGGTTTCGGGACATTGGCTCAGGAACCACAGGTGCAGTCCCTGAGGACAAGCCTGAAGAGATACATGGAGCTTATGGAACAGTATTCAGGCTGGGACCGAACGGAGGATGCAGGCCGGAGGACAGCGCTCGAGAACAGCATAAGGGAGACAGGGAAACAGATAGTTACGAGCGCCGAGGAGATATCGAAGAGAGAAAGGAGAGAATTGCAGGCTATCCTGAACAACTCACAAAACATAGTTATTGTATCTATAATATTTCTTGCCCTTTTCGTGCTTGCACTCGGGCAGGTCCTTTCACGGATGGTAGTGAGGCCGCTTAAATCGCTCGAAAACAGCATGAATATGATAGCTGACGGTAACTATGAGAGGATGTCCCTCGAGTCGAGGGACAGAGAGATTGCCTCTCTCGCAAATGCATTCAACAAGATGTTGAAAGAACTCGAACTGAGGCAGAGGCATCTTGTCCAGTCAGAAAAACTCGCATCGCTCGGCACGCTGCTCTCGGGTGTTGCACATGAGCTGAATAACCCGCTTTCAAACATATCGTCTTCATGCCAGATACTCATGGAAGAGATAGAAGACGCAGATACGGAATTTAAAAAAGAACTCCTTGCTCAGATAGAAGAGCAGACCGATAAGGCGAGGAACATTGTCCGCTCCTTGCTTGAATTTTCGAGGGACCGTGAATTTAAGAAAGAGACTCTGTTGTTGAGAAAGCTCTTTGAGGAGACTATACGTTTTGTCAGGGGGCAGGTTCCTACGAATCTGAATATAGCGATTGATGTCCCTGATGATATCCTGATATTTGCGGATAAGCAGAGGATGCAGCAGGCATTTTTGAATCTTATAAGGAATGCTATAGAGTCCATCTCCGATGAGGGAGAGGTGTTTATCAGGGCTAAAAAACACAAGGCTACAGATAAGGTTGAAGATACTGAGACGGAGATTTTCAACTATCTGAAATATCACGGAAAGTGCACCCTTGAGGATGATACTGTGGATATCGAGATAAGGGATACCGGTTCAGGGATACCCAAAGATGTCCTGCCGAAGATATTCGATCCGTTTTTTACGACAAAGGATGTCGGTAAAGGGTCTGGACTTGGACTTTTTATAGTCCATGAAATCATTGAGGAGCATGACGGATGCATCGCAGTTGACAGCGAGGCAGGGAAGGGCACGACATTCCTGATCAGATTGCCGTTGAAGGAGAAATAGCTATGCGGAAGATATTAATAGTAGATGACGAGAAAATCGCGCTCAAAAACCTTGAGCATGTGATGAAGAAGGAAGGATACGAGGTGGTCGGGACGCAGAGCGGTCCCAATGCCCTCAAATTGCTTGAGGAGCAACAGTTTGATTTAGTGCTTACTGACCTGAGGATGGAAAAAGTCGACGGGATGCAGATATTGAAGAAATGCAATGAACTTTATCCGGATACAGAGGTGATAATGATTACCGGCTATGCGACCCTTGAATCTGCCGTGAATGCCATGAAACAGGGGGCATTTTATTATATTGCAAAGCCTTTTAAGCTTGATGAAGTGAGAAGGGTCGTTAAGGAGGCTCTCGAAAAGGTCAGGCTCAAGGTTGAAAACAGGCAACTCAGGGAGCAGATTGAGAACTATCAGGGCAAGGTGAGAATAATCACCCAGGACAATAATATGCAGAGACTCCTTGACACTGCACGGCAGATTGCACCGACTGACTGCAATATTCTCATAAGCGGTGAGAGCGGCACGGGTAAAGAGCTTTTTGCGAGGTACATACACTTTAACAGCAATCGCTCAAACGGCCCTTTCTTCGCAATCAACTGCGGCGCATTCAACGAGGAACTCCTCTCGAATGAACTCTTCGGTCATGAGAAGGGTGCATTTACAGGCGCTATGGCAATGAAGATGGGCCTGATAGAGACGGCAGCGTCAGGCACGCTTTTCTTAGATGAGATAACAGAGATGTCATCTTCGATGCAGGTGAAGTTCTTGCGGGTTATTCAGGAACGGGAACTGCTCAGGGTTGGCGGCACCGAGCCTGTAAAAGTGGATGTGAGGCTTATTGCAGCAACTAACAGGGATATCAGCGATGCGATAAAGCACGGCAGTTTCAGGCAGGACCTCTATTACAGGCTGAATGTGGTTTCTATCTATATCCCGCCTTTATCTGAAAGAAAAGATGATATTCCGCTTTTAAGTTACTATTTTTTAAAAAAATATGCGGCTATCATGAAGAAGGAAGTCACAGAGTTGTCTCAGGAGGTGATTAGCCTATTGATGAACTATGACTTTCCCGGAAATGTACGTGAACTCGAAAATATCATTGAGAGGGGTGTTGCTCTCACAAACGGCAGCGCCATAGAAGTTGCCCATCTCCCTGAGGACCTGCGGGAACTAAGCATCAGGACATTCAGGAAGAAGGAAGGCAAGATGCCCTCTCTCGAAGATCAGGAGATGGCTTATATCAGGTGGGTCTTGAATGAAACAGGCGGCAATAAGACCATTGCGGCTAAGGTGCTCGGCATAGACAGGGTTTCGCTCTGGAGGAAGCTGAAGAGGTTTGGATTGGAATAAAGCCCTATATCTTTATCACATAGTATCTCAGCCAGACATATATGGTTGAGATGACTACGGTCATCACCATTATTGGCATGCCATACAGCATGAACTTACCGAAGGAAATCCTCTTGCCGAGTTTTTCAGACATGCCGACGACTATGACATTTGCCGAGGCGCCGATTGCAGTGCCGTTGCCGCCAAGACATGCGCCGAGGGCCAGCGACCACCAGAGGGGCATGAGGTCAACATGGTGGAGAAGTTCTACCCCCGAAAGGTTGGGCCAAAGCTGTTTCGCCATATCTATAATTAAAGGGTTCATTGTAGCCACATAAGGGATATTGTCTATGAATGCCGAGGCAAAGGCTGAAAACCACATAACGACCATGCTCGTTGCAAACAGATTCCCCTGAGTAAGCTCCAGTATCTGCAGGGACATCCATTTAATAAGGCCTACCTTTACAATGCCGCCTACAATGATAAAGAGACCCATAAAGAAGAAGATGGTCGGCCACTCGACCTCTGCGAGGATGTGGTGAGGTTCGTCTGTTTTTGAAAGCAGAAGCAAAAGACCCGCTCCGAATAATGCGATTGTTGCGGGCTGGAAATGAAGCATTCCGTGAAAAACAAAACCTGTCAATACCAAACCGAGCACTACGAGAGACTTTTTAAGCAGCACGGGATCCTTTATTGCCTCATTCTCATTCATTGCCATAATTCTTTTTTTCAGTTCTTCTTTTGTCTTAAGCTTTTTCCCCCAGATGAGCTTTATGGCAAAGATATAGAAAACCATTGTTATGATTATTACCGGTGTCAGGTGGTATATAAAATCCATAAAATTA
>CAKKPH010000139.1 GCA_919901585.1 Thermodesulfovibrionales bacterium
AGCTCGATAATATGCTCTTGAAGGTGGCGGTTACATATGAAAAGAGCATGAGGGTGGCGATAAAGAGGTTCATAAACGTCATAGAGCCTGCAATGATACTAAGCATGGGGCTTATCATCGGGTTCATTGTCGTCTCGATGCTCATGGCAATATTCAGCATAACAGAACTGCCGTTTTAATTTAGGGTGATTAAGATGAGGCACGAGGCACGAGGCACAAGGCACAAGGCGACCGAACTACGAACTACTTCACAAGGTTTCACTCTGCTTGAGCTTATAATCGTAATCTTTCTCATCTCTCTGATAACCGGCATGTCTTCCCTTTTTTTTATAAATGCGCTGCCGTCAAGAAAATTTGACGCCACTGTAAGGGATATTTCTGCAAGCATCAGGCACGCAAAAGCCCTTGCGAGCCTTACCGGTGAAGACCAGACCCTGCTGATTGATATGGACCAGAGGCAGTTTGGCATTAAAAACCGCGGTCACAAGAAAATACCTGAGGGTATAAATATTATTGTGACTGATTTTCTAAATCAGCAGTTCATGACAGGTGAATACCCTATTGTCTTCCATGCAACTGGAGGTGTCGAGGGCGGGACCATAGCACTTTCACAAGATAAAAAGCGGGCTGCAATCCTGATAGATCCAGTTGTAGGAGCAGTGACAATAAAATGAGATCAGTGTCTGTCATTACAAACTCCGAACTCCGAACTACGAACTACGAACTACGAACTAACACACGCGGCTTCACCCTTCTCGAAGTCCTCGTAGCCCTTGCCATACTCGGCATTGCCATAACAGTGGTGCTGCAGCTTTTTTCTGCCAATCTCAGGTCCATAGCCGCATCTGAGGACTATGTATCGGCAGTTACCACTGCTGAGGCAAGGCTCAGAGATATTTTGGATGATGAGAAACTCTCTGAAAAGTCCTGGAGCGAAACGACAAGCGATGGATACAGGATGGATGTTACTGTCTCTGATGCACTTAGTGAAAGGACTGATAACCTGCAGGTCAAGGCCCTGAGCATAGACTTAACCATAAGATGGGTCAAGGGCGTTAAGGAGAAATCAATTATTATAAAGACCATGAAGTTGGTCGAGAAGAAGGTATAGGGAGCGGGGGAATGGGAACAAAGAGAGAAAATATATTCAAAATCCAAAATCTAAAATCTAAAATCCAAAATTCCATATTCCGCACTCCGCATTCCGCATTCCGCATTCCGCATTTCACGTCCCGCATTCCGCAGGGTGGATTCACTCTCCTGGAGCTGCTTATATCTATAACTTTGATCGGTATTATTGTGATTGTAATATCCGGCGCTTTAAGGCTTGGGTTCCGTTCTATAGAGATGGGTGATAAGAAGATCGAGAGACTCGAAAGAAAAAAGACTTCATTGAACATAATTGACTCACAGATTCAATCACAGATACCTTTGACATATAATGAAGACGGCTCTAAAAAGTTCTATTTTAATGGTGACAAGGGGTCAATGACATTTACCACAAATTATTCGATCTGGAGCGGTCAGAAGGGATATGTGCTTGTTAGTTACAGTGTAGGGGATGATATGCACGGCAAAAAAACGCTGTTGGCTGTTGAAAGTACCATAGGCACAGCGGCCGGCAGGGAAACCAACCTGCTCGAAGCATTGGACGACATATATTTTGAATACTACTACAAGGACCCGACAGCAGAAAAGGGCGAATGGGTTGAGAAATGGACAGATAATACTAAGGTCCCTGAAAAGGTAAGGATGCATGTAGTCGAGGGCTCAAAGGACCTGTCGATGCTTATAATGCTGAGGACAAGAGAACTGCCGTCTCAGAGTGGCGGGAGTGGCGGCTCTGTAGTGTTCGGACCAAATTGACAATTATGCATATCATGATTGAACACAATAAAGGCATACCGGGGAAAACCGCTCAGCATCCTGCATTATCACAGTCCGGCGTAGCGCTCCTGATGGTCTTATGGGTCTTGACCCTGCTGATGGTGATAGTGCTCTCGTTCTCCTTTACTGCACGCACAGAAACGCAATCAACACTTGCATTTAAAGAAGGGGTCGAAAAAAGATTTCTTGCAGAGGCCGGGATAGAGCGCGGCATAATCGAGATCTTTTACAGGAAGCAGAACCGTTCAGTGCCGGGCAGTGAAGTATGGATGACAGACGGCACCATCTATAAAGACAGTTTGGGCAGCGGATATTATTCTGTCAGCATCAGGGATGAGTCCGGCAAGGTGGACATTAACATGGTTTCTGAGGTATTA
>CAKKPH010000140.1 GCA_919901585.1 Thermodesulfovibrionales bacterium
TTCTCCTTTATAAAATTATACCACAGAACTCAATAAGTTTAATTAAATAACAGGTGCTATAGGATGTTTCTATGAAGGAAAAGAATATTGTTGGGGACAATATAAGGATGCTGAGGGAAAGGGTAAGGCTCACTCAGGAGGAACTTGCTTTAAAAAGCGGGCTTTCACAGGGCTATATAAACCAGTTAGAGAGTGGCAAAGAAGGTATACCCAGAAGTCCTTAGGGCTGATAGCAGATGCCCTGTCTATTGGTGTAATAGAGTTGTTCAGAGGAGAAGATGATGCCCTTGTTGTTGCCGAAAGAATCGAAAAATACAGGGTAAAGCATCCTGACAGGGAAGAGTTCTTAGCCTTGCTAAAGGAACTGCCCGAGCATATCGTGAATCACTATTTTACGCTTTTGAGGCTGGAAAAAGAGATATTGAGGAAGAGGTTTAAGTTATGACTAAAGCTTCACCTGTAACACAGTCAGTATCCAGTTAAGCAGCCCTCCGACTATGAAGGCGAGCGGGAATACGACAGCTATTATACCGAGCGCCAGCTTCATCCCCTGCTCCTTCACTATCATGAAGAAATTGGCGAGGCATGGCACAAACAGCGTTATGGTAACAAGGCTCACAACTGACTGGACAGGGGTCAACTGCCCTTTTCCTGCCATCATAAAGAGTCCTGCAGCGCCATAATCCCTCCTCAGGAAGCCGAGTATAAAGGCCTCTGTAGTCTTTTCAGGCAGTCCCAAGAGGTTCACGACAACAGGGGCAGCAATCCTTTCGAGCAAGACGAGGGTATTAAGCTTGTGGAGGACAAAGAGTATAAACGTGCCGAGCAGGAAAAGCGGCACTGCCTCTTTAAGGTACCACTCAACCCTCCCTGCGGTCTTTATAAGCACATTCATGACATCGGGTTTCCTTATGGGAGGTATCTCGAGAAAAAAATCAGTCCTGTCACCGGAGACTACCTTTGATGCAAGATACCCGGAAACAAGCAATGTAGTTACAATGCTCCCTGTCCATATCAGCGTAGCCGTAAAAGAAAGGGCACCGAGCATGCCGAGGATGACTCCGAGCTGTGCAGAGCATGGTATGGCGAGTGCCAGAAGAAAAGTCGTTATTATGCGATCCCTCCTTGTTTCGAGGATCCTTGACGTCATCACAGCCATTGTCCCGCACCCAAGTCCGAGGACCATCGGAAGGACAGCCTTCCCATTAAGTCCCATGAAGTTAAAGACCCTGTTGGTCATTATAGCGAGTCTCGGCAGATAACCGCTGTCCTCGAGGACCGCAAAGGAGATAAAGAAAGTGGTTGTTATGGGCAGTATTATAGCTATCGAATATGTGAGGGCGACTGTTATCAGGCCGTACTCTCCCACAAGCAGCTCCTGCAAGAAGCCAAAGGGTATCAGCAGGCTCACCACCTTTATAGCCACAGGATTCAGATACTTCCCGAAAATAACCTTCTCAAAGAAGTTCACAAGGGTTCCGCCGCCTAAGACACCGACGAATTCATAAAGCAAAAAAAGGACGAACAGCAACAACGGCACACCCCAGACAGGGTGCATACTGATCCTTCCGATAAAAGGAAAAAGCCTGCCTGTCTCTGCAGGTATATGCCTGACGACCTGTCCAGCGATGCCCTCTGCAAGATCAAGCCTCTTTCTGTCAATCAATGAACCGATTATGTCGTTTGACTTAAGCTGGCATTCATCCCTGAGCCTCTCAATATCCTTAATCTTATCATCACTGAGGTTTGCGGCCAGCCACTCCCTCAGGCTAAGGTCCCCGGACAGGATCATAACCGCGAGCGACCTCTTTGATATGTTCGCCTCAGGAAGCAGGCCGGAGATCTTCTCTATGTACTCCTCAATCAGAGGGGTGTACCTGAGCCTGATAGCAGGTTTCTCCGGACTCAGGATCGAGGCCCTCAGTTCCTTAAGCCCCTTTCTCTGGGGGGCGATCATCGCTATGACCTCTATACCGAGTATCTCTTTCAGTTTCTGCATATCGGTTACAATCCCCCTGTCCCTTGCCTCATCCTCCATGTTAAGAACGAGCACTACCGGCAGGTCCATCTCAGCGATCTGCAGCGCAAGGAAGAGGCTGCGGCGCAGGTTCTTCGAATCAGCAACATGCACCACAAGTGACGGCCTTTCCTTAAGCATAATATCCCTTGTAACCTTCTCATCCTCGCTCATCGGTATAAGGTTATTGACGCCCGGAGAATCTACAAGGAGGAATTTCCTGTCCTCGAGCGAGAAATTCCCTGATGAGACCTCGACAGTTGTGCCGGGATAGTTTGAGACAGTCACATATTTGCCTGTGAGAAGGCCGAAGATCACGCTCTTCCCGACATTAGGGTTCCCGACAAGCACAACCCTTTCGTAATTCTTATCCTTTTCTTTTGTCTTTTGCCTGTGTTCGTGCATAATAGATCCTAATTGAGACTAATTCTCAATTTCAATTGTAGAACAAACAGCCAAGTCGCGTCAATAGGATTATTTTTGTCCTAAAAAACAGCTATTGCCTTGTAACGGCCATAATGATATATTAGCCATTCATATGAGGCTGCTTGCTATTGATACCTCAACCATGTTCGGGGGCATAGCGATCATGGGCGATTCAGAAGGCCTGATCGTCGAGGCCCGCCTGAGTGTCAAGACCACACACTCTGAAAGGCTTATGACAGAGATAAGCCATGCCTTGTCACATTCGTGCATGTCAATAAAGGATATCGACGTCTTTGGCCTGGCGATAGGGCCCGGCTCTTTCACGGGCCTGAGGATAGCCTTGGGCACAATAAAGGGTTTCTCTTACTCTACAGGGAAACCGGTTGTCTCTGTGCCTACGCTCGAGGCGTTTGCATGGAACTTCCCATTCAGCGTCCTCCCTGTATGCATAATGCTTGATGCGCGCAAGAAGGAGGTTTATGCAGCAGTCTTCAGATGGGAAGACAACGGGTTCGTGAGGGTCATCGGCGAGACCTCTATCAGGCCTGCAGAGCTTTTAAAGAGGCTCGAAGGGCCGGTTCTGTTTGCTGGAGAAGGCGCTATGATATACAGGGAAGAAATAATAAGCATCGCAGGTGAGAATGCGGTCTTCCCGCCCCTTCACTATATGGTTCCTTCGCCGTCAAATGTTGCGCACCTCTGCCTTAAGAAGGCTTTGGCAGGAGAATACTCTGACCCTCTGAAACTCGTCCCCTTGTATATCAGGAGATCTGAGGCAGAGGTCAAGATGGGATAGCCTGCCCGAATGAGCTATATTTCTATGAGAAAGCTTCAGATAAGAGAGCTTACAAGCGAAGACATATCCTCTGTGGCCCTGATCGAGCTGATGTCATTTACCACCCCCTGGTCTGAAAAATCCCTTTTCAGTGAAGTCTATAAGACAAACTCCATCTCAAGGGTGGCCTTGCTTGACGGCACAATTGCAGGCTATATATTCGTACAGCATGTCCTTGACGAAGGGCATCTGCTTGACCTGGCGATACACCCTGACTATCAAAGGCTTGGGGTCGCAACAGCCCTGCTCGTGGATGTTATTACAGAATTGCGTCTGAGAAAATGCAGGTTTTTCTATCTTGAAGTCAGGGCATCAAACCATGCTGCGATAAGGCTATACTCCCGTTCAGGCTTCAGAAAGATTAATGCAAGGAAGGACTATTACAACCTGCCGACGGAAAATGCTGTCGTAATGACAATGGAATTGCAGTGACCCCTGGTTAATCTTTATGATATAATCCTGTTGTCTCAGGAGGGGGCATTGGGGCTTCACAAGGATATATTAAATCTCATAGGCAAGACGCCTATGGTCAGGGTCAACCACCTTGTATCAGACAGCGACGCAGAGGTATGGGCGAAGCTCGAGGGCTTCAATCCCGGAGGTTCTCTTAAGGACAGGATTGCCCTCTCAATGATAGAAGACGCTGAACGGGACGGCACGCTCAGGCCCGGCAGCATTATCATAGAGCCTACAAGCGGCAATACAGGTATTGGCCTTGCAATGGTTGCTGCAGTCAAGGGGTACAGGCTTATACTCACTATGTCTGAAAAGATGTCCCTTGAACGGAGGCAGTTGCTCCAGGCCTTCGGCGCAGAACTCATTCTTACACCCGGCGAAAGAGGGATGCTCGGAGCTGTCGAAAAGGCCGAGGAGATCTATAAAAACAATCCGGACTATTTCATGCCTATGCAGTTTGAGAACCCTTCAAACCCGTCCATTCACAAAAAGACGACTGCTGCAGAGATAATAAACGACCTCGGCTCCGTGCCTGATATCTTTATTGCCGGAGTCGGGACAGGCGGCACAATAACAGGCGTCGGCGAGGCATTTAAGGAGAGACGGCCTGATTCCCATATAGTAGCAGTAGAGCCTGCTGCCTCAGCCATACTTTCCGGAGGCGCTCCCGGGCCCCATAAGATTGCCGGCATAGGGTCCGGCTTTTACCCCGGCGTGCTCAACACAAAGATCTATGACGAAATAATACCGGTGACTGATAATGATGCGATAGAGACCGCAAGGCAACTCGCACTCAAAGAGGGAATCCTGGCAGGTGTCTCTTCAGGGGCTGCCATGTGGGCAGCCATAAAGGTCGCAAAGAGGATAGGGAAGGACAGGAAGGTAGTCGTAATACTCCCGGACAGGGGCGACCGTTACCTGAGCACAGGCCTTTTCGCTTAATATTCAGACCCTCTTTCTTTTCTTTGATTCCTCCGGCCATATCCTATTCCAGAAGCTCTTCAGTGCACTTTATCACTTCAAAGGCAAGGAGTATCCGCTTCTCTCTTTCGAGCCTGTCGAGGGGATAAGGTATGAACTCCGCCTTCTTGAGAAGCTCGACCGCCATGGACCTGTCAGGGATGGAGTCAGGGCCTTCGGATATGAGCCCTCCTGTTAATGTATCGAGCATGCGGGCATATGATCCCTCTGTTAGAACTGCATAAGGAATACGGCAGGAATCAACAATCCTCGCAAAGGCAATGAGGTGTCTTTCCCTCGATTCGAGGGAGCCCGGAGAGCACTTGACAGCTATAAGCCTCCTGTTGTCAAGCCTGATTATATAATCAACCGCTGTCACAAATGTCTTGCCGTCGAGCTCCAAATCAAACTCTTTATCGAACTCTATATCAGAACGGCTATAGCCCTTTTCATCTATCAGGAGATCATACACAGTCTGCCTTATCAGGGCGAGGCCTTTCATGAGCTCAGCCTCTTTCTTTTCGAGCTTTTTCTCTATCAGCCTTTGATGTTCTTCTTCTGACATAGAAATTGTCCTGTCCTTTAACCGAAAGACTTCGCCTTTACCTGCACCACATTCAGAGGCAGAGAGCTCACAAGCATGCCGTCAAGATAGCTCTCTATCCAGTAAGTGCCCGGCTCCCTGAACTCAATGTTCATGTGTATAGAGACATCCCTGTGCTTCTGTCCCTGGTTTGCCATCTTCAGTCTGGCGTTGTTTTCCCTTAATACACTCTTCCTGTCCGGCGCAAGGATCCTGAGTGTTGTATCAAAGTCTCCTGCCCCCTCAGACCATTCATTGATGATAACAAGCCTCGGATGCACAGCAGGGAAGCTCTGTGCATACAGGTTGTCGAATATACCCATGAGGCTTATCTTCCCTCCCATTTCCTGCCTTACATCATCGCAGAGGATGGTAAAATTGAGATTAGGTCGTGTCTTTTCTACCATCTGATGATTATAGCTTAATCACTCAGGATCTTTTTAAGGAAGGCTGCTCCGAATAGTACTGATAAGACCATGACGATTGTGCCTCCGGGCGCGAGGTCATAAACATATGAAATAATCAGGCCTGTTATTATTGAAAGTACGGAGGCTATGGACGAGATCATAAGCATGTGATAGAACCTCTTTGTCAGGAGCTTTGCGATCGCACCCGGAATCACGAGGAGGGCAGAGATAAGTATCACGCCGACAATCTTTATCCCGATCACAATCGCAATTGCCATAGAGACGAGGAATATTGCCTTAATTAGACGGACCGGCACGCCATTCACGACTGCAAGCTCTTCATTGAAGGTTATGAGTAACAGGTCTTTTATTATCGCAATAAGGATTAATATGATTACTACAGCCGTCGCAATAGCCGCATAAGCCTCTCCCATGCTTATAGCGAGGATGCTCCCGAAAAGATAGCCAAAGAGGTCTACCGTATAGCTCTTTGAAAGACCGATGAGCATAACACCCATTGCCATAGAGGCTGAAAAGAAGATGCCGATGGCAGTATCTTCAGCAAGCCTGCCCTTTGCGCTTATAAACTCTATCGCAAAAGCAACTCCGATGCAATAAACAAGGGCTGTCAGAAGCGGGTTCATTCCTGAGAAGAAGCCTATAGCAACGCCTCCAAACGCAGCATGGGATATGCCTGAACCGAGGAACGAGACCCTCCTCAGGACTATAAAGACCGATATAACACCGGCAAACAACGCCAGGGCAATTCCGGCAACAAACGCCCTCTGCATAAAGCCGTATGAGAGGATCTCTGTCATCACGCCTCCGGACCGAGCCTTTCACACTTTTCACACATCTTGGAGTGCATTATAATCTCCATGCTCTTTCCGTAGAGCTCCTTGAGTACATCGTCATTCAGGGCCCCGAGCGGGCTGCCGTGGTAGTGGAGGGTCCTGTTCAGGCAGGCGATCTCATCCACATATGCGGTTATTGCCCCTATATCATGCGAGACCATAACTATTGTAAGGTTGTGGCTCTTCTGGAGCCCCTTAAGCAGGTGGTAAAAGTCATCCTGCCCTACGACGTCAATGCCGGTGCTCGGCTCATCGAGGATCAGGATCTTCGGGGCGCTGACAAGTGCCCTGGCGATAGAGACCCTCTGCTGCTGTCCTCCTGATAAAGAACCGAACAGATGATCTTCATGCCCGGACATGCCGAGGGTCATAAGCATCTCCTCTGCCCTTCTCTTATCTTCAGGGGTCACCTTTCGCAGTATCTTCCTCTGCCTGTGAAGCCCCATAAGCACCATGTCAGTCGCAGTTGCAGGGAAATCAGGGTCCACATTCAGATGCTGGGGCAGATAGCCGAACAGACCGTTCCAAGCAGCATCCTGTGGTGTATCTCCGAAAACAAGCACCTCTCCTGCTGAAGGGCTCAGTATGCCGAGCATGACCCTTAAAAGGGTTGTCTTTCCGCTCCCGTTAGGCCCTACAATACCGAGGAAGCTGCCCTCGTTTAAGGTCAAGTTTATATTTGAGAGGACCTCTTTTTTGTTTAACACAACTGTAAGGTCTTTAATGTTCATGGCAGTACTCATCTCATCGCCTCTTCGATCGTCATCAGGTTATACTCCATAAGTGATATGTATGTCTCCCTTCCCCTGATGTCAGGCCCGCCCAGAGGGTCGAGGAACAGGACCTTTGCGCCTGCCTCCTTTGCGATGACCCTTGCTGTTTTGGGGCTGAACTGGGGCTCTGCAAATACTACACCGGCACCTGATTTCCTGATATACTCAACAATCCTTGCGATATGCCTCGGACTCGCCTCCTTGCCCGGAGACTCCTCAATCACACCTATAACCTTCAGGCCATACCTCTTAGAAAAGTAGTTCCATGCAGGATGGAATGTCACATACTCCCTTGTCCTGAAATGTCTCACACTCTCAACGATCCTTAAGTGAAGCGCATTCAAATCCCTCTTAAATGCCTCTGCCCTTTCTTCATAGTAAGCCCTGTTCTTCCCATCCATTTCAACAAGCACTGACTTTATCTTATTGACCATCTCTATCGTGAGAAGTGGATCAAGCCATATATGCGGGTCGGCCACTTCATGCCTGTGAGACTTCGCCCCACCCTCACTGTATTCATCATGTATCAAGGCCATCCCTTTCGAAAGCACAATAACCTTCAAATCCTTCCTGCCTGCAGATCTGATTGCCTTATCCGCCCAGAACTCGAAACCGGCACCGATTATCACAAGCACCCTCGCCCGGCTGATCTTTATCATGTCTGAGGGCACAGGCTCAAATGTATGAGGCGATGCACCGGCAGGCACGATAAAATCAACATTGAGCTTATCACCACCGATCTGCTTGACAATATCCCTCAGAGGATAGATGCTGACTACAACATTGATCTTTCCGGCTGAAGCAGCGTCACTAACTATCAATAGCGGCAAAAGCGCAAATATTATTATGGAAAAGACCTTCTTCATATTAGGTGGTCTATTTTAATGCCGGGGGCCAATAAATTCAACACAAGCTCAAACGGGCCGAATTTACGGGCTTACCAGGAGGCTCCTGTTGTAAAATAAACATATCATGGGACAGGAGAACAATGACGGCAATTCGAGGCAGAGCTTTTCGGCCCTTTATGTAAGGGACTTCCGCATCTTCTGGATAGGAAACATAATATCGTTCTCGGGCACATGGATGCAGTCAGTCGCTCAGGGATGGCTCATATATTCACTCACAAAATCTCCTCTTTACCTTGGGGTTGTCGCTACAGCAGCATCCTTGCCTGTCCTCATCTTCACACTCCTCGGGGGTGTTGTTGCAGACAGGTTCGCAAAGAGGAAGCTCCTTATCGTTACGCAGTCGTTGTCAATAATCCCGGCAATACTGCTTGCAGTGCTGACAGGCCTTAATATTACTACTGTATGGGAGATAATATTCATCGCCTTTTTCCTCGGGACTGTGAATGCCTTTGATGTGCCTGCACGGCAGTCCTTCCTGAGTGAGATGGTACAGAGAGGCCGGTTACTGAATGCGATCGCTCTTAATTCTGCTGCCTTTAACGGAGGACGGGTTCTCGGACCGGTCGCTGCAGGAATCATCATCGCCTCAGCAGGGATTGCGGCCTGCTTTTATTTAAATGCATTGACCTTTCTTGCGGTAATTTTTGCCCTGCTTAGAATCAAGGCGAAGGGAGAGCATAAAGGGCTGCCTATGACTAACGGCAGGTATCATCTGATGGCTGCTCTCTCTGTCCTTTTGAGGGACCTATTTGAGGCCTTCCGTTTTGTTAAGAATGAAAAAGGCATGTTCAGGGTTATGGGCCTTGTCGGTGTCTTCAGCCTCTTCGGCATACCCTTTGTCACATTCCTGCCGGTATTTGCTGAAGACATCCTCAGGGTTGGACCTAAAGGTCTCGGTTTCCTTGCAGGTGCAACAGGCATCGGCGCACTCAGCGCATCACTGATAATCGCCTTCAGGGGGGACATAATAGAAAAAGGCAGGTTCATGGCTCTTGCCGGCCTTGTCTTCAGCCTTTCACTTTTTGCACTCGCAGTCTCAAGAGATTACCATTTCTCTATAATTCTGCTCGTTTTCGCAGGCTGGGGCGCAGTCAGCTTTTTTGCCGTTGCAAACAGTTTCATACAGCTCTCAACCCCTGATAACCTGAGGGGGAGGGTAATGAGCGTCTATACGTTCTTTTTCCTCGGTTTTGCCCCATTCGGCAACCTCGTCCTCGGGTCTGTTGCAGACCTCGCAGGGACACCCAGTGCCGTTATTGCAGGCTCGATTATATGTTTTATCACTACCGTTATGCTTTACAAGGACCTAAAGACGCTCAGGAGATAAAAATCTTTGTGCGCAATATCCATACTTTTGAAATTTAATCACTATTTGTGCTATGGTTTATAACTTGCACGGACTTATCTGCTTAGGAGGTTTAGCTTATGATTAAGAAAATCGTACTCGCCTATTCAGGCGGCCTTGATACATCAGTAGCTATAAAGTGGCTTAAGGAAGAATACGGCGCTGAAGTGATAGCCTTTTGCGCAGACCTCGGTCAGGGTGAAGACCTTACCGGAGTGGAGGAAAAGGCCTTAAAGACCGGCGCATCAAAGGCATATATCGAAGACCTCAGGGAGGAGTTTGTATCTGAGTATATATTCCCTATGCTGAGGGCAAATGCGGTTTATGAAGGCTCCTATCTGCTCGGGACTTCAATAGCAAGGCCCCTTATAGCAAAAAAGCAGATCGAGATTGCTGAGAAGGAAAAGGCCGATTATGTTGCCCATGGTGCCACAGGAAAGGGGAATGATCAGGTAAGGTTTGAGCTTACATACTATGCGCTCAAGCCGGACATTAAGGTGATCGCACCATGGAGGGAGTGGCCTTTTAAGTCCCGCCAGTCCCTGATCGAATATTCAGAGAAACACAAGATACCTGTCACTGCAACAAAGGAAAAACCGTACAGCACAGACAGGAATATCTTTCATATAAGCTATGAGGGCGGCATACTTGAAGACCCATGGTCTGAACCTGCTGATGATATGTACACAATGATGGTTTCACCTGATAAGGCTCCTGACAAGCCTGCTTATATCGAAATATCTTACAGTAACGGAAACCCTGCTGCAATCAACGGTGCTGCAATGTCTCCTGCAACACTCCTCGAAAATCTTAATAAAATAGCAGGCGAAAACGGAATAGGCAGGGTCGACCTTGTCGAGAACAGGTATGTCGGCATAAAGTCACGCGGCGTATATGAGACACCCGGCGGCACCGTGCTCCATATAGCACACAGGGCTATAGAGTCATTGACACTCGACAGAGAGGTACTGCACCTCAGAGATTCGCTCATAACCCGCTATGCTGAGCTCGTCTATTACGGGTACTGGCTCTCTCCTGAGAGGGAGGTGATCCAGACAATGATGGATAATATACAAAAAGATGTGACAGGTGATGTACGGCTTAAACTTTACAAAGGCAACTGCCTTGTCGTCGGCAGGAGATCAGAAAAATCCCTGTACCACCCTGAACTTGCGACATTTGAGGAAGATGAGATATATAATCAGAGGGATGCCGAAGGGTTCATAAAATTAAATGCCCTCCGTCTGAAGGTAGGAAGCCTCTTGAGAACCAAAAATGACAAGCCTTGAGGCATGGATCGCCCTCTCGGGTTTGAATGATATAGGCCATGCCACAATCAAAAGGCTGATAACCGTCTATGGGAACCCGGAGGCTGTATTTGAAGCCTCAATGAAAGACCTCTGCAGCATAGAGGGGATATCTGAACGGAAGGCAAAGAGCATAAAGGAATTTTCCGACTGGAAGGGGATAAAGAAACAGACAAAGAGACTCGGCGAAAACGGTGTCCGGGTCATAACATTCAGGCATCCTGAATACCCTGCACCGCTGAGACAGATAGACAGCTCTCCTGCCATTCTTTATGTTATGGGTGACATTAAGGATGAAGACAGGTTTGCAATAGCTGTCGTAGGACCAAGGAAGCCAACACCATACGGGGGCATGGTTGCTGAGAGGCTTTCGACAGAACTCGGCGAATCAGGTTTCACCATAGTGAGCGGAATGGCAAGAGGCATAGATACAATAGCGCATACCTTTGCAATAAAAGCAGGAGCAAGAACAGTCGCTGTGCTCGGCTCGGGCATTGATGTGCCATACCCTCCGGAAAACAGGGGATTGATGAAAAAAATTTCTGATTCAGGTTTTGTCGTCTCTGAGTTTGCCCCTGGCACAAAACCTCTTAAGGAGAACTTCCCTCCGAGGAACAGGATCATAAGCGGACTCTCCCTCGGTGTCCTTGTGGTCGAGGCAACACTTAAAAGCGGTTCGCTCATAACTGCGAACTATGCGCTCGAACAGAACAGGGAGGTATTCGCTGTCCCGGGGAATATAAATTCGCTGAATTCCGCAGGGACAAACGAACTTATAAAAAGGGGCGCAAAACTCATTCAGGGCACTTCGGACATAATAGAAGAGCTCGCGCCTATGCTTAAGGGCTTTATAAAGAGACGGGAAAAGGTTATCCCGGACCTGACCGAAGAAGAAAAAAATCTTTGTGATATACTATCGGGCGAGCCCCTGCATATTG
>CAKKPH010000141.1 GCA_919901585.1 Thermodesulfovibrionales bacterium
AGGCAAGGGCCTTTGCCGGAGGCGACCTTAACGCAAGGGTCGAGACAAAGGCAGGCGAAAATTCAAAGGACGAGGTCTCTGTCCTCACAATAACATTCAATAAGATGATTGAAGAGCTTGTGCAGAAGGGCGCTGAGAAGGAGGGATACCTGAGCAATCTGGAGGAAAAGAATAAAGAACTGAACGGACTGAACAGCAAGCTCACAGGCGCAAAGGAAGAGATCGAGGTAGCGTTCGAGGAGCTCCAGAGCCAGTCAGAGGAGATACAGTCAACAAGCGAGGAACTGAGGCTACTGAACGAGGATATGGAGAGGAAAAATGCAGAGATAGTAGAAGCTAACAGGACAATAAAGAAGGATGAGGACGAGCTTAAGAACGCGAGGGACAAGCTGCGCCTTATCTACGACACAATAAAGGATTATGTATTATTGACCGACAAGGAGCTTATTGTCCTCGAGGCAAATAAGGGCTTTGCAGAGTCATTAAGGACGACCGAGTCTTATGTTATCGGCAAGACACTATGCCATCTCTTTGATATCAAAGATCCGGCCGACTGTCCTGCAAGGTCCCTGATGGTATCTGACGATATTGCTGATTCAGATGCAATCTGTCTGGACCCCTCGTCAAACTGCCCGGTGAAAAGGTCATTGAGGTCCGGCTCTCCTGTCAGTCTTGAGATGAATGTAGGCAACAGGATACTCGAGTGGCATTCGTATCCGCTTTCAGAACATGCACTTTTTCCTGAGATGGCTGTCGTCTATATAAGAGACATAACAGAGCAGAGGATGCTGATGCAGCGTCTTATCCGGTCAGACAAACTCTCTTCGATAGGCGAGCTCGTCTCGGGCGTGGCCCACGAATTGAACAACCCCCTGACCTCAATCATGGGATACTCTGAGCTGCTCCTCATGGACAACATTAATGAGGCCTCAAAAAAGAAGGCAGAGACGATCCATGAGTCCTCACAGAGGTGCAAGCGCATAGTCGAGAACCTCCTTACCTTTTCGAGATCGCAAAAACCGGAGAAGACCTATCAGGACATAAACAGGCTGATTGCAGGCACTTTTGAGCTAAAGGCTTACAGGCTCGATGTGGAGGATATAGAGACCAAGCTTGACCTCGATGAGACAATGCCGATGATAGTGGCAGACGGACACCAGCTACAGCAGGTATTCCTGAACCTGCTGAATAATGCCCAGCAGGCCGTTCAGGAAAAGGGAGGTCCAGGGACTATCACAATAAGGACAGGATATAGGAATAACAGAGTATTCATAACCTTCGCTGACTCCGGTGCCGGCATCCCTGAAAACATAATCCCCCGGATATTCGACCCCTTCTTCACAACCAAGGAGGTCGGCAAAGGCACCGGTCTCGGTTTGTCGATATCATACGGGATTATCAAGGAGCACGGCGGGGATATACAGGTCATGAGCAAAAGGGGTGCAGGCACATCTTTCCTGATCGAGCTGCCGGTTACAACCTTGGCAGAGAAGGCTGTCATGACAATATCCGGACCGGACATAGAAGATATACCTCCTGCTTCTGCAGGACTCAAGGCGTTGCTGCTTGACGATGAGCCCCTGATACTCGACTTTGTAAAAGAAGTGCTCCTCGACTCAGGCTACAGTGTAGATGCGGTAAGCGAGGGGCAGAAGGCTCTCGAAATGCTCGGCAAGACAGACTATGACATTATAATTAGCGACATGAAGATGCCGGGCATGAGCGGCAGGCAGTTCTACCTTGAGGCAAAGAGGCTGCGGCCTGAAAGCGCAGGCAGGATAATATTCATATCCGGCGACACAGCGAGCAAGGAGACGCAGGATTTTCTCAAAGACACAGGCAATCAATGCATCCAGAAACCCTTCACAATACAGAAGCTGAAAGAGGTAATTTCAAAGGTCCTCGGGTAGGGCCCCTCTACATCCTGCAGTATTCCGCATCATAGTCCTGTAGTTCCTTAATAGTAGGGTTTTCACCGCACACAGGACATGCAGGGTTCTTCGGGACCTTCACACGCCTGAAAGTCGTCCTGAGCGCATCGTATATCAGGAGGGTGTTCTTCAAAACGTCGCCCTTGCCCAACACAAGCTTTAGCACCTCTGTTGCCTGCAACGCACCGACAACACCTGTGACCGATCCGAGCACACCTGCCTCCTGACATGACGGCACAAGACCCGGAGGCGGCATCTCCTCAAACAGGCACCTGTAACAATGCCCTTCTCCGGGCAGTACAGTCGTGACCTGTCCTTCGAACTTGAGTATCGCACCGCTCACAAGCGGCTTCTTGAGGAGCACACATGCGTCATTCACAAGGTATCTCGTCGGGAAATTATCGCTGCCGTCAACAACTATATCGTAATCCTTTATCAGATCCATTATATTGCCTTTATTTATCCTCTCCTTTATGCCGACAACTTTGACATCAGGGTTCAGGGCCTCAAAGGTCGCCTTTGCAGAATCGACCTTATGGACTCCGAGTGTCTTTGTACTGTGAGCTATCTGCCTCTGTAGGTTGCTCAGCTCGACCGTATCGTTATCTATCATGCCTATAGTGCCGATGCCGGCTGCTGCAAGGTAGTAGCCGACAGGGCAACCGAGTCCGCCTGCACCCACGATGAAGACCTTTGCATTAAGTATCTTCTTCTGCCCCTTGCCTCCGACTTCAGGGAGTATTATATGCCTGCTGTATCTCTGCAACTGGTCGTCAGTGAATTCCATCACTCCTTCTCCTTCCTGACCTGAATTATCCAGTCAGTATCGTTAATCTTCTCTACCTTTAATACCTTTTGGCCGTGGTCTTCCATAGATTTCGGTATGTTAATAACCGCTTCCTCATTATCCAGGAGTATCTCCAGCACCTGGCCGGTTTCCATATCCTCAACCGCTATCTTGGACTTAACAAAGGTGTAAGGGCAGTGAAGCCCCTTTATGTTTATCTTCTTATCGATCCTCGCCTCCTCCATTAAACACCTCCAGCCTTTTTGCCTGTTACTCGTGTCAGCGACAGTGTCAGTATTTCTGTCTCGTCCCTCACCCTTCTTTCCCCTCAACCCTTATAAAAAGGGTCTTGTCCGTCACGATCGGGAGCTCGTCAATAGCCTTAAGCGCCTTTGCAACATCAGCCTCCCTTGCAGTATGTGTCAGCACAACAAGCGGCACAGCGCCGACGACCCTTCTCCCCTTCTGTATCACAGACGCAATGCTTATATTATTTTCTCCGAGTATACCTGATATTTTCGAGAGCACACCCGGTTTATCGAGGGCAGAGAACCTGAAATAGTACATCGAATCAACATCGTCCATCTTCCTTATCTTCATGGCTGACGGACCCGTCCTGATCACAGGCACCCTGCCTGCAGCGTTAAATCTCATGCTCCTCGCTATATCCACAATGTCGCTGACAATTGCACTGCCTGTAGGCAGGGCTCCTGCGCCCCTGCCGTAATAGAGCGTTGCTCCGACAGCGTCTCCCTCAACAAAGATCGCATTAAAGACACCGTCAACCTTTGATATAAGGTAATCCTTCGGCAGCATCGTAGGATGGACCCTCAGCTCGACCTCACCGTCGACCGCCTTGGCAATAGCGAGCAGTTTTATTTTATATCCGAGCTCCGATGCAAAACCTATGTCCAGAGGAGTGACCTTTGTTATGCCCTCGCTGTAAACGCTCTTGAAAGAGAGCGGTATGTTATACGCAAGGGATGCGAGTATCGTCAGCTTATGTACAGAATCAATGCCCTCAATGTCAAATGTGGGATCTGCCTCCGCATAGCCGAGTTTCTGGGCCTCCTTCAGCGCAACAGGGAACTCTGTGCCTTCCTCTGTCATCCTCGTGAGTATATAGTTCGAAGTGCCGTTTATTATGCCATAGATATTCAGGACCCTGTTTGCTACAAGCCCTTCCCTCAACACCTTTATTATCGGTATACCTCCGGCAACAGACGCCTCGAAACCGACCTCTGAACCGGATCTGCTGGCCTCGGCAAAGATATCGTTCCCCTCTGTCGCAAGCAGGGCCTTGTTCGCTGTAACAACATGCTTGCCGTTTCTTATCGCCCTCAGGATAAAGTCCTTTGCAGGGTTTATTCCTCCTATCAACTCGACAACAATATCAATCTCAGGGTCATTAAGGATTTCATCGGCATCAGTGGTCAAAAGGCCGTCCGGTACCTTTATCCCCCTGTCCCTCGTGATGTCCTTGTCCGCTATCCTCTTAAGGTCTATATCAAACCCTATCCTCTCCCTGAGTATGTCCCTGTTCCTCAGAAGGATGGAGGCCGCACCAGTCCCGATAGTTCCGAAACCAATAATCCCAACCTTGACAGTATCTTTCAATTGCTCAGCTCTCCTAACAATACTATTTTGACTTTATCTCAAAAAGGATATAGAATTATAACATAAACTTCGAGTGAGTTCTGACAGATATCTCGCGATGAAACCTACATTCACAAAAGAACCCGGCACATGGGTCATGTTCATAATAGCTTTTATTACAGGGGCAGTGAAGGCAGGCTGGCCTGACCTCATCACACTGCTTGTTTTTGTATCCCTCAGCCTCTTCCTCATGGCTAAGGCGCCGCTTGCATCATTTTTGAAAAACAGAGACAAGGGCCTGTTGCCGTCGATTATTGCCTTAGCAGTTGGAGGCACAGCCGCAGGCATCTATCCGGTTATGATAAAACCGCATATTGTATTGCTGTATGCGGCAGCGGCCGTGCTTATACTGCTCTTCTTTATTCTTTTGAAAAAGGGCTTCCCCATGCTTTCAGAGGCATGCGGCATGGCTATTATGGGAGATGTTGCATGCATAGCTGCCTCGATTAACAGCAGCATCCAGCCGAACCTTTATCTCTGGCTCTTCTTCTTTGCCTTCTATTTCGCAAGCTCTTTCCGGGTGCGGTTCACGATAAAAAGATACAGGGTATTAAGCGGGGCCTATTCAGGCCTTATAATGTTGTTAAGCGCCTTAATGGCATATCAAGGGAGACTGCTCTTTATCTCTTTTCTGCCGCTCATTGAGGATGTTTATGCAGCGCTTACAGGAAGGCGTGATGACTTCAAGACACTCGGTATTATCGAAACGGCAAAGTCAATCATCTTTGCCGTAATTCTGATCGCAATTTAATCTAAGGGGACATCCCAAAGGGTAAGCCCTTCATCTACCCCAAGGCCATCGCCTTATTAAGAACGGGGATTGGGAAACTCCCAATTTATATTTCGGGATGTCCTCTATTCTGGCTATCATCACCTGCTGTCTTATCAGCAGGAACCCTTGCACTTGCACGTAGTGGCAGGTTTCTTTGAAACCTTCTTTATCTTCACAGCATCACCCCCTTTATGACTTCCTGATTTAAGTATATCAAAATAAATCCCCATGTCAAGGTTTTTTTTAAAGCTCCATCCTGCAGCCTGTGGTGCCGTATTCGAATTCATCAGGCATCGCATCTGATATCTGCTTCATCCCCTCGAATCCGGTACAGTGGATAGGGACGATCTTCCTCACCTTCAGTCGTTTGAACTCATCTATGGTCCTTGCGATCTTTGCCTCGCCGGGCCCTATGAGATGGAAGCCTCCTATCACACAGTAGACCTCCTCTATCCCTGATATCTCTATCGCCTGTTCTATGATATTGATTATACCTGCATGGCTGCAACCCCCAATAATTACAAGACCTTTCTGCGAATTAACAACAATGCCGATATCGTCCATTACGTCATCAGGCTCAAACTTGCCCCCCCTGTTTATTTCAAAGACATTGAGGGTCTCCCATGGATGCCTCCGTTTTACCTCGCCTGTTGTCCATATGCCCGGAGCGATCTGAAACGGCTCGCTGTGGAACTCAGTCCTCCCTGAAGTCATCTCAGGGTATGGACATGAGAGGTCGAATTTCAGGCCTGCCGGAGTGACAAGATGTCTCTTATAAAAAGAGTCCGGATGGGCGATGATCTTTGCAGAGAATTGCGAGAGCCCTCCTGTGTGGTCATTATGCCCATGGGAGAGGACTATCATGTCGATTTCCTCAGGGGCTATCTCGAGGAGCCTGAGGTTGTGTGACACAGCTATGCCTGTTGAACCTGCGTCCACAAGGATCTTCTTCCCTCCAGATTCTATGAGGGCAGAAAAACCGTGTTCGCAGATGAAACTGTTGTTAGGCCTTGACAGCCGGGTAAAAAACCTGCCGTTTGGTATGAGCTCCATAATCGAGTTGTCAACGAGTATCGTTATCGTCGCATTGACAGGCTCCCATCCTTTTGACATAAAAACTCCTCCTTTTAATTTACATAGGCTTCCAGAAGCCCTTTAAGAATTTCCGGTCTGGTTATAAAAGCCCGGCCTGCATGGATCTCGTATTTGAGTAATCCCTCAGGATATGATCAAGCAAGTCTTGAGTATTGACTAAACTAAAAGATCCCCTGCCGATTGAGGCCATTTTCCTTGCAAGAGATGTATCATTTTCCTCTAACTCGTCACGGATACAGATAACGCTCACTGTAATGCCTGTTTTCCTCATTTTCCTTACTTCGAGAAGTATCCTGCCTTCAAGTTCTGTGCGGGTAACATCACTGCAACTACTTGTGGGGATTCCGTCAGTAATGATAATTGAGTGCTTTAGGTAGTTATTGCCGGTCTTTGAAAACAGCATACGGGTTTTTATTAGTGCACCTGTTATGTCTGTCTCCTTCTCCGGCCTTAGCCGGCTTATCTTCTCTATCAGCAGTCCATACCGGCTTGTTGGCTGAGACAGGACAACAGCCTCATCAGAAAACGCTACTAAAGCAATTTTATCCCTATTTCTTTTAACAGCAAAGATCAGCCCTGCTGAAGAATCTTTAACATACTGTAATTTTTTGCTCCTTGCCATAGACCATGAATGATCTATGGACATGACGACCATACATTTCTTATTAGACAACATTTTCTTGATGCGTATATCTTTCCTCAATACCTGTTTTGCGTCTTTTCTCTTTTTTACCAATGTCCTTAACGTTCTTCTCAGATGGATGTCCTTGTAGCTGTCGCCCCAATGAAAACTTCTGTCATCACCTGAGTGGAAAGAAGACGCCAATTTATTACTAAAGAATTTCGGATATGCCCATTCAACATAAGAGAAAACATTTTTATATTTGATCAGGCTTCCTGATCTGGTGAACCTGATGCCATCGGATTTTAATCGGATTAAACCCTTATCCTGCAAGTCTTCCAGTATTTTTTTGAAAGTGGTAAAACTATATTTTTTATCCCCGTTTAAGGTTTGAGCCATTAGAGTAGGCGCCTCAGGCTTGAAGATGGATTCCCGGCCAAACTTAAACCACTGAGGGTCCAATATGTTTATCTCGTATGGCATCGCATAGGTCATATCCTGCAAGTTATCCAGTTCCCTTAAAATCTGCACTATTTTCAGTGGTGCTACCGATTTCACGGCAATTTTTTTTTGTTCCTGGCCATTGCTTTCAAAAGACGCAACAATATCCTTTATTATTTTTTCAGAGTCATTAACGGATTCGCTCTTTACCCTGTGTGCTAATGTTATCAATGCAGCTGTAAGTAAGGGCTTCCTTGCTTTCAAAAAAGTCAGGGCCTGCAATATCTCGTAAAACGCTAAGGCAGCCCGGGTTCCGATGACTAAACGAGCATATGGATATTGCCTGATCATTTTCAGGATTTTCGCTGTAGTTTCCCTGAGGCAAGTATCATCCATCTTTACTGAGATCCTCCGTCAAGCTTTTTATGTAATCCTCTGTTTTGTTGAAATAACCACTTTCAAGGTTTGGAGACAATCGCCCGAGAAAGGCAACTCTAACGGCGGAAGAAAGATCTTCAAGGTTTACATCTTCAGATTTTCTCAGTTGAGCAAAGCTCTGTGACAGCTCATAAATAGCTATTGCAGAACGTGAACTTGCAGGGAACTCTATCTCCTGACTGTTCCTGGTTTTCTGACAAACCTGTACTATCTTCTTTTTAATCTCGTGAGGGACATTGACTATTTTCCTGCCGTAAACCTCCAATATCTCCAACTCATCATGCTCTTTTGGGTATGGGATAACCACTCTTTCCATGCGATCCTTTAATGCCTCCGATAAACCCTCGATACCGGCAATGTCACTGCCGTTCATGGTTGCTATCATTATTGTATCAATATGGAAATCAATATTAAAATTTCCTATCGTCATCTCACCTTCCTCAAGGACCTGCAACAAGGTATTCTGGATCTTTTCCGGCAATCGATTGATTTCATCAACAAACAAAATCTTGCGGTTTGCCTTCACGATCTTTCCCGGGTAAAATGCAACAGGGTCGAATGCGCCAAATTTCATTGCGAGGACAGGGTCGATATCCCCGATCAAGTCCTCGGCTGTTATCTCCGGGCTCCCCTGAATCCTGACAAACCTGCTTTCTCCTTTAATAGTAATGACATCTTTTTTATCGTTTCGGCACTGTGGACAGACGGATAGAGCGGGTTCGCAGCTAAAACTGCAATTATTAGCCCTTATGTCAGGTAATGACTTCGCAATCGATTTGGCCAGAAGTGTTTTACCCACACCAGGAGGACCCTCAAGAAGCAAGTTTCTACCTGAAAGGAGCACTGCAAGGACCTCTTTTTTGGTTTGTTCACTTCCAATCCACCGGTTTAAGGCACTGGTCCCTTTATTTACGACGATATCTCTGATCTCGTTTCTTAGGCTCATTTTTAGCTAAAAACTTATTACTTCATACCCCTGTTTGATCAGATTAATAAGCTCTTTTCCCACAGGCGCGAGAAGAACCCCGCAGGACTCGACCTCTCCGGCAACGCCAGCAGCATCTGCGTTCATCTTGCATACCATGACAGGTACTGCGATTTTCACCTCTTCTATAATATCCTTAAAAGAGGTGTCCCTGAAAATCCCTACTGCCTCTCCTGACACTATCAGCTTCACATCTTCAAGTTCTCCGCCTTCCCCTGCCATCTTTGCGAACTTCAGACCTGTAACGACCTTTCTTCTTTCCTGAGGGTTGGATAAGATAAGAACAACCAGCTTTGCCATAAACACGCCTCCTATATTTTTTGTTTTAGTCCGGTCAAAACCTAATC
>CAKKPH010000142.1 GCA_919901585.1 Thermodesulfovibrionales bacterium
CATGGCTGGTCTTAATACCATTCGCATTCCTTTTATTCTTTGCAGAGGAGGGGAGAAAACTTATTGCAAGGTCTTAACCCATGGTTCACTACTTACGACTCACTTTTTATCGAGCACTTCCCTCACCTTCCTTAAAAGCTCTCTTGGAGAGACCGGCTTAAGGATGAAGTTCATATCCCTCTCGAGAATGCCCTGTTTATGTACGATGTTTGCGGTATATCCGCTTAAGAAAATCGCCTTTGTATCCGGACTTGCCTTCTTTATCTCTTCGTAGGCCTCCCTGCCGTTCTTCTTGGGCATTACTACATCGAGCAGCAGGAGGTCCACCTTGCCGGTGTTCTCCATAAACTTTGCTGCTGCATCCTCGCCGTCTACTGCCTCTATAACCTTGTAGCCGAATTCCCTCAATACGCTGCTTGTGAATGCCCTCACATCATTGTCATCCTCTGCCACAAGCAAGGTCTCTTTTCCTCCTGAAGGAAGGCTATCAGTGACAGTAGCATATTTGAGATCACCTTTCACGCTCATTCCGGAATCCTCATCGAGAAGTGGCAGGTATACCCTGAAGACTGTTCCCTTGCCCTTCGCGCTTTCCGCAATTATGTATCCGTTGTGCTGCTTTATAATCCCGTAAGCCATAGATAGGCCGAGCCCTGTGCCCTTGCCGACCTCCTTAGTCGTAAAAAACGGCTCGAATATCCTGTCGAGGGTCTTCTCGTCAATGCCTGTCCCTGTGTCTTTAACAACTATCTCTGCAAACCCATTTGCCGGTTTTGAGTTTTTCGCAATGGCTTCAGGGGGTATTGTCGTTTTTGCCTTTTCGCTCATTTCATTCAGGCCAACTCCGCGCGTACTTATAGTCAGCATGCCTCCCTTCGGCATGGCATCCCTGGCGTTCGTGCAGAGGTTCATCAGCACCTGTTCTATCTGGCCGCTGTCAGCATATACAATCAGGTCTTTCTCTGATATTGAGGTATTGAACTCTATGTCTTCACCTATGATCCTCTTAAGAAACTTTTCTACTCTTGTGACAATATCATTAAGGTTCAATGGGTTTGGATTGATTATCTGCTTCCTGCTGAATGCGAGGAGGCTTTGCGTGAGGTTAGCTGCCCTTTCAGATGCAGCGAGGACCTGTGCCACGTACGCCTGCATCGGGTCGTCTTCCTT
>CAKKPH010000143.1 GCA_919901585.1 Thermodesulfovibrionales bacterium
AATATTTCATGTATTTCTTTCAGCCTGCCGATGTTAAGGATATGACCTTTATGGTCTATAAATATCCTACAAAGGATGATGACAGGTGGCTTTTTATCCCTGCAATCAATATGGTCAGAAGGATTGCAGCGCAGGACAAGACGTCAAGCTTTGTAGGTTCTGACTTTACCTATGAGGATGTTTCAGGAAGGGATATAGCTGATGATACGCATACAATCGTAAAAGAGGAGAAGGCCGGTTCACGTGACAGCTATGTGATAAAGAGCGCTCCAAAGGCAGCGGATGTGGATTACAGTTATAAAATCTCATGGATTGACAAGGCCGTTTTTCTTCCGTTAAAAGAAGAGTACTATGACAGGAAAGGAGAGCTTTACAGGGTTTTCTCGGCAGACGAGATTAAAGATGTAAAAGGCTTTCCTACTGTTAGTAAGAGGACCATGAAAAACCTCCAGAGCGGGCACAGGACAGAGGTCTCGTATATTAAATCCGACTACAACATCGGCATTGAGGACAGCCTCTTTACAGAGAGGTTTCTTAAGCAGCCTCCAAAGAAATGGATAGAATGAGGCGTCCTGAAGGAGGGTTATAAGCATGAAGGATAAAAAATGCCCTGATTGCAGGGGTACCGGCCACTGTCCTCACTGCTCTGGGACAGGGAAGAACAGGTTTGGCCAGAAATGCGTCTGGTGTTCAAAGCTTGAAAGCGAGGGCCACAGTAAGCATATCTGTTCCAGATGCAAGGGAAGTGGTCAGGTCTGAATGAGGCAGGGTCAAACAGTGAATAGACTGAAATATAACACAGAGGATATATGGCAAAACAGAGCATAAGGCAGCTATTCTTTTTTATCCTCTTCCTGTTGTCTGTCTTGCTCCCCAGTTCAGCCGCAGCCGATATTTCTATTCACGGCTTCCTTCTGGGCAACTACTCATTTAATGTAAAATCATCGAATCCGGACGGGGGAGATTTCAAGTGGGCGGAGGAGCGGCTTCAAATTAAGATCGAGGCCTCGCAGGAGCCTTTTCGTTTCTTCATAAAGGCCGACGGGTTTATTGATCACATTAATAAAAAAGGAGATGCGGAACTACGGGAAGGCTACATCGATTATGTTGCCGGCGTCTGGGATTTAAGAGTGGGAAGGCAGGTTATTACATGGGGAGTTGGCGACATGCTGTTCATAAATGATGTGTTCCCAAAAGATTACGAGGCGTTTTTTTCCGGAAGGCCAATGGAGTATCTGAAGAAGGGGGTTGACGGGCTAAAGGTTGGCGTCTACCCTGGCTTTGCATCCTTTGAACTTGTGGCAGTACCGTTCTTCGAACCGAACAGATTCCCTGACTCAAAGAGGTTCTGGATGTTCGACCCCATGCCCGGCATCACAGAAAGGGAAGAACAGGAGCCGTCGACACGCCTTGATAATACAGAGTTTGCGCTCCGCGCCTACAGGGACATAGCTGGTTTCGACGCCTCGCTTTACTATTACCGCGGCTATTTCAGGCAGCCGTGGATGCTGCCTGATGACCCGATGATGCCGACAAGACTTACCCTCTATTATCCCAAGCTTTCTGTTTATGGCGCGAGCCTGCAGGGAAGGTTGCTCGATGGGATTATGAGCCTTGAGGCGGGCTACTATGATTCGAGGCAGGACAGAAACGGCACAGACCCGATGGTGCCAAATTCACAGACGAGGTTTTTAACCGGCTATCAGAGGCAGCTGTGGGAGGACTTTACAGTCGGTCTTCAGTATTACGGCGAGTATATGCACGATTATACCGGTTATACGCAGACCCTTCCATCCGGCTTCCCTGCGACAAAGAGGCTCTACCAGCTCGTTTCTCTCCGTCTGACACAATTCCTGATGCACCAGACAATGAGGCTCTCATTCTTTTCATTCTGGAGTCCCTCAGACGGTGATTACCTCATTAACCCTGAGGTCAAATATAACTTCACTGACCACCTCTGGAGCGCCATAGGCGCCAACATCTTCGGAGGCGGCGAGAGGTGGAATCAATTCGGGCAGTTGGATAAGAACGACAATGTGTATATACAGATGCGATATGAATTTTAGTTTTTTTTGGTCGTAACATAAAAAAATTCAAATATATTGATATTTGCATATAGT
>CAKKPH010000144.1 GCA_919901585.1 Thermodesulfovibrionales bacterium
CTTTTCTTGTGTTTCTTCTTGTGCCTCTGGAATTTCTTCAGGTGTTTCTTGTCCTTATCCGGAGCAGGTGCTGTGCCTTCAAGAGATGGTGCAGCCTGCAGAGCGGCAGCTGTTGTGACCCTGTTATCTTCAGCCTGCAGAGCAGCAGCCTTATCTGTCAAAGCAGCCTCCTGAACTGGAGGCATTTCAGCAAGTATCCCGGGTTCCGGCTGGGGCTCTTCGATAATGTCAACAAGCTCCTCTTCCTTCTCTACCTCTATGGAAGCTTTATTTTGATTATCCCGGCACGGGGCAGGGGCAGTATCACTGTATTCATAACCGAGACAGCACATAAGTCTTCCGCAAACACCGGAAAGCTTGTTGGCATTCAGCGCAAGCTCCTGACTCTTTGCCATCTTTATTGATATGGGTTCAAAGGAGGTCAGGAAGGTCTTGCAGCAAAGCTCCCTTCCGCATATACCAAAACCTCCGACTATCTTTGCCTCGTCCCTGACCCCTATCTGCCTCATCTCTATCCTCGTCTTGAATTTTGCCGCAAGGTCTTTGACAAGCTCCCTGAAGTCTATCCTGCCGTCTGCGGTGAAGTAGAAGAGTATGCGTTTCTTGTCGAGGGTCGTCTCTGTGGAGACAAGCTTCATCGGAAGCCCCCTCGCCATTATCCTCTCGAGACAGTAAGCCCTTGCTTCTTTTTCGAGGTTCTCGTTTTCTGACTTCTGTTTAAAATCCCCGTCAGTCGCTTTTCTCAACACCTTTTTGAGCTCTTTAGTCACATTGTCGAGCGTGCGTCTTCCGATAATTACGCTGCCTATGCTCAATCCGACCTCTGACTCGACAATTACAGTGTCGCCTTTCGCAACTTCAAGGCCATTGACTTCGAAATCGTATATCTTACCGCAGGCCTTAAACCTTATTCCTACAATATCCGGCATTTTTTCTCCTCTACAATAAACTTCAAGCAGCCACAGGCATTTTTCTCACCTGCAGTCTGCTAATTGCCTGCCACGACTGTCTTCATTACCGAGGCAGTATAGTTCCATGTAATTGCCTTGTTCAGGTTAAAATCCAGTTTTCTCTTAAGAAGAGCTATCTTCGTATAGCCAGATATTATACCTTTTATATCCGAGGTCTTGTCTATGCCTGATATATATTCAATAATATCATTATTCAATAAAATTTCCCTGTCACCTCTGATTTTGAGCATTACTATATCACGCATGAAGATTACAGCCATATCGAGCCATTTTTCTATCTCTTCCCTGTCGCTCCAGACCTCACTGCCGTTATTAAGCATGCTCTTAAGAAGTTCGACAAAACGGGCTCCATAAGAGAGCCTGTCAGAAGACAATGCAAGTCCCGGCCTGCCCATACAGAGCCTGACTAAAGTATCCGGATCAGGGCCTTCATTCGGGTGCTTGGTACTGCGGGATGAAGGCATTCCAATGCCTTTTTCGATCACCTTTTTGCATGCCTCTTCAGAAAGCAGTGCGAAGTTTATCCTCGAACACCTTGATATTATGGTCTCGGGCAGCCTGTAAGGGCTCGCTGCTATTAATATCAAAAGGCTCTTGTCAGGAGGCTCCTCCAATGTCTTAAGAAAGGCATTCGCTGCAGACGGGTTCATTGAGTCTGCCTCATCTATAATAACTACTTTTCTGTTGCCTTCATAGGGCATGTACGAAAGCGCATCCTCTATAGCCCTTATCTCCTCCACCCTTATCTCCCCTTTTTCTGGGCCTATCACTGATACATCAGGATGTTTATTTGACTCAATCTTCCTGCAGGATTCACACACATCACAGGCATCCAGACTTGTGAGTTCAGGGTTCAGTCCCGCCTGCTGTTTGTCGGACCGGCTTAGGGGTCCGGAGTCAAATCCAGGATCCGGCAACCCGGTATCATCATCTTTTCTGATGCAGTTTATTGCCTTTGCGAGGTTCAGGGCTGTAAGCCTCTTGCCGATCCCTGACTCCCCGGCAAAAAGATAGGCAGATGACATCCTGCCTCTTTGCAGGGTTCTAATAAGTATGCTGACCGCTTTATCCTGTCCTATAACTTCGCTAAGCGCCATATAAATAGAGACCTAACCGTATAACTCCTTGTTTATACTAATAAAATTATTAAATGCGAATTAATTATTATAACCTTATGCAAAACTTATTGACAAGCATGAAAACATAAGGGGGTGGTGAGGTATTCCCAACACCCCCTTATAAAAGAAATCCAAAAATTATTTCAAATTCTTAATCAGGTCTTCTACCGGCAGGGCTGCAAGCGACAGCATCTGGACTGAACCCCTTGAGCCTATCTCAACAGACATCTTCATAACAGTCTCGTTGTCCTTTGCCTCGACAATATTCACAAAATCATACGGTCCGAGGACTGCATACTGTTTAAGGACCTTTACGCCCATGCCTTCGATCTCCTTGTTCACCTCGAGTATCCTTTCAGGTTTCTGCTTAAGAGTCCTGCGGCCTTCATCAGTCAAAGTGCTCAAAATAATGTAGTGCGGCATTTCTCCTCCTTTCAACAGCAAGGCTTTACCTTTGCTGTTCTAAGTTAATATCTGCTCTTCTTAAGACCTTTATACCCCATTTATCCGGCATTGTCAATCCAAATTATGAGTCATCAAAACTTCCTATTCACTTTTTACTTGACAAGAGTAATTCTTTTATGATAATATTTATTTATTAATAATCATTCTAATATGAAAAACGACAATAATATAGGTTTTAAGCTGACGCCTCAGAGGCTCGCCATCCTGAGCTATCTTGACGGAAATAAGGATCATCCGTCTGCTGAGGACATTTACAACGTGATTTCAAGGGTTTTTCCGACAATGTCCTTTGCTACAGTCTATAACACACTCGACTCGCTTAAGAAGCGCGGTGGGATAACAGAGTTGACAATAGACCCTGACAAAAAGAGATTTGACCCTAATACAGAGCCCCATCACCATCTTATTTGTGTAAGGTGCAGACGTATTGTGGATGTTCATATAGGCTTTGACTTGTCACTGCCTGCTCTGCATAACACCGAAGGCTTTGAGATAACCGGTAATCACATAGAGTTCTATGGAGTATGCCGTGAGTGTAAAAAAAGTTCGGGGTAGCGGGTCTGCAGTTATGAGTAACAAGATAAGTCCTTTCCGGCAGCTCATAACTAATAATTCCCGACTCCGGATTAAAAAAGGGAGGTGATAAATATGGCGGTCTTTAAATGCACAAAATGCGGGGCAACCAAAGAGGGCAGGTGCAAGCCCCAGAAATGTCCTGACTGCGGCGGGAAGGGCACAATGCAGAAATGAACGTATTTGCTATATGACCCAAATCAGGTTTTTTGTTTAAGAAATAAATGTAAACTAAAAAAACGGAGGGATGTAACATGTGTGATACAAAAAGCTGTTTAATGGTCGGCCAGAGTGTTCCGGATTTTAAAATTGAGACCTTTGATCCATCAAAGGTCGACTTTGGAGAGATAAGCCTCGAAACAATAAAGGCTAATAAAAAATGGACTATCCTTTTCTTCTATCCTGCGGACTTCACCTTTGTCTGAGCTACTGAGTTTGCTGCTCTGGCAGAGCAGTATGAGAGGTTTAAGAAGATTGGGGCTGAGGTGATAACTATCAGCACTGACACAAAGTTTGTACACCTCGCTTGGCAGAGGGAAGAGAAGATGCTTGCTGATGTAAAGTACCCTATGGGGTCTGACCCGACAGGAAAGGTATCGAGGATGTTCGGCGTATATGACGAGGAGAGCGGCCTTGCCCTGAGAGGTGCCTTCATCATCAGCCCTGAAGGCAGACTTTTAAATTCCGAGATAAACTATTATAATATGGGCAGGAATATCGATGAGCTTATGAGAAAATTCAAGGCTAATATGCACCTTGCAAAACATACTAAAGAAGGATGCCCTTCCAAGTGGAAGGAGGAAGGCGACAAGACACTCACACCGTCAGCCTCCATGGTCGGAAGGGTATACGAGGCATTGAAGTAATATGGACAATAGGAAGATCGATGTCAATAAGCCGGTAGAGATCGCAAAAGATATATACTGGATCGGCTGGGCAGAAAAAGAAGGCGCCTTCAGGAGCAATCCTTATATGATCGTTGACGGAGACGAAGTCGTGCTCATCGACCCGGGCTCATTGACACATTTCCCTATAGTCCTCCAGAAGGTTGCAGAGGTCGCGCCGCTTAGGAACATCAAATATATCATACTCCACCATCAGGACCCTGACCTCTGCTCGAACACTCCGAAATTTGAAGAGATAGTCTACGGGCTTGGCGGAGACCTGAAGATCGTTACTCATTCGCGAGCCTGGTTCCTGATACCATTCTATGGGACTCGGAGCGATTTCTACAGGGTCGACGCTAATAGTTGGAAACTGACCCTTAAGAGCGGCAGGACATTGAGGTTTATATTCACCCCATATCTGCACTTCCCGGGCGCAATTATGACCTATGATGAAAAGTCAAAGATCCTCTTTTCGAGCGACGTTTTTGGCGGTATATCATACGATTGGGACCTATATGCAAAAGAGTGGTATCTTGAGGCTGTCAAGGCATTCCACGAAAACTACATGTCGCATCACGACCACCTCAGGTATGCAATGGAAAAACTCGAAAGGCTCGATATATCTATGATATGCCCGCAGCATGGCTCAATAAT
>CAKKPH010000145.1 GCA_919901585.1 Thermodesulfovibrionales bacterium
TCACCCCACTCTTTTACTGAGACATTGTAGTTCTTGACACCCTCGAGTTTCAGGCTCAATTCGGTCAGTTCATTATAATGCGTGGCAAATATTGTCCGGGCCTTTATCCTTGTTGCAATGTCTTCAGCGACTGCCCATGCGATGCTGATGCCGTCAAAGGTGCTTGTGCCCCTTCCTATCTCATCGAGTATGATCAGGCTCCGGTTTGTGGCGTTGTTGAGGATGTTGGCTGTCTCTATCATCTCGATCATGAAGGTGCTCTGACCCTTTGCTATAAAGTCTGAAGCGCCGATCCTTGTGAATATCCTGTCGACCACGCCTATCCTTGTTTCTGATGCAGGAACGAAACTGCCGGCCTGTGCCATGAGCGCAATGAGTGCTGTCTGGCGCATATAGGTCGATTTTCCAGCCATGTTCGGGCCTGTCAGTATAAGCAAACGGCTCTCTTCTGTATCGATATGGGTGTTGTTCGGGATGAACTGCTCTCCGGAGAGGCGTTCAAGTACAGGATGCCTGCCGTCTGTTATCTCAATTGCTGTGCTGTTATCAACAACAGGCTTTGTATAGTTGTACCTCCTTGCAGTGACTGCAAGAGATGTAAGGAAATCAGCCCTTGCGACTGCACCGGCACTCTGGAGAAGGCTGCTGCCTTCAGCCCTTATCTTCTCAAGGACCTCCTGAAACAAGCCGAATTCAAGGTTCTTAAGCCTCTCTTCAGAGCCTGCCACCTTTGACTCGTATTCCTTGAGCTCCGGTGTTATAAACCTCTCGCCGTTGACAAGGGTCTGTTTCCTTACAAAGTAATCAGGCACAAGGTCGAGGTTTGCCCTTGTCACCTCTATGAAATAACCGAATATTTTGTTGTATCCAACCTTGAGGGACGATATCCCTGTCTTCTTTCTTTCCTGCGCCTCGAGGCCTGCAATGAAATCTTTCCCGTGAACGGATATCTTCCTGAGTTCATCTACATCAGGGCTGTATCCATCCCTGATTATACCTCCGTCCCTTGCACTGACCGGGGGATTATCGCTGATGCTCCTGTCTATCAGTTCTTTCAAAAGGGTGTGGTCTGATATTTCTTCGCTGAGTGATTTAAGATAGGGATTAGGTGAAGATTCGAGTGCCTTCCTGATGGCAGGGAGGCAGGATAAGGAATTCTTTAAAGCAATCACGTCCCTCGGTGTTGCTGTCCTGTTCTCGATTCTGGAGGCCAGCCTCTCTATGTCCTGCAGCTTTCTCAGGTTGTTGCGCAGGGCCTCTATCATCTCGTAATCGTCAACGAGTGATTCAACAGCATCAAGACGGCTCTTTATCTCAATTACGTCTATCAGGGGCCGGAGGATGGCGCTCCTCAGATACCTTCCGCCCATAGGGGTGAGGGTCTCATCCATTACGGAAAGGAGTGTTGCCTCGGTCCCGCCCTTAAGGTTACGTATAAGTTCGAGGTTCCTTTGGGTATATGAATCGAGAAACATAAAGGAGCTCTGCATTAAAGGAGTTATTTTCCTGAATTGTGCCGAGTCCTTCTGTGTGTCCTCTATGTAGGCTATAAGAGCGCCTGCTGCAGATAACGAAGTCCCCATATCCTCGCAGCCAAAGCCGTCGAGCGAGGAGACTCTAAAATGCCTCAGCAGTGTCTTGTATGCCTCTGTGAAGTCAAACAGCCAGTCATCGAGAGTCGTGAGATAGTAATCCCCGAGTATCCCGGCAAAATAAATGTTTTCCTTCAGGCTTGCGGGATAGAGGACCTCTTTGGGCTCGATCCTGCTTAACTCGTCTTCGATTGAATGTCCGGTCTCGTATATCAGGAATTCCCCTGTAGAAATGTCTGCAAGTGCAATCCCATATTTGCTGCCGTTAGGAAAAAAACTCATGATGTAGTTGTTTTCCCTTGGGTTCTCAGGCGAATAAGTTCCTGGTGTGATAACCTTCACTACGTCTCTTTGGACAAGGCCTTTGGCCTCTTTCGCATCCTCCATCTGCTCGCAAACGGCGACCTTGTGGCCTGCCCTGATGAGTTTTGATATATATGATTCAGCGGCAAAATAGGGTATCCCGCACATAGGTATCGGCTCTTCTTTTGCCTTGTCCCTTGTGGTCAGCGCTATCTGGAGTATCTTTGAGGCAACCTTTGCATCATCTCCGAACATCTCGTAAAAATCGCCAAGGCGAAACATAAGGACTGCATCAGGATACTTCTCTTTTATACTGAAGTACTGCTTCATTAGAGGGGTTAATTCGGACATAGGATATTAAATAATATTACGCAGTGAAAGTGCAATAGAAGCGTCTGCTCGGACTTGGTAAGGCTGTGTCATATGTAGCGAAGCTACCTGTTTCTCATCCCATGCCACATCGGCCTGCAGGAACTGTCCCTCAGGTGTATCTCGCTGCCTGTGGCCTCATCTTTAATCTTTTTTGCGATAATATAAAGCCGGCCCTCTTTAGAGTAATATTTAGATCCGGTCACCTCAATATTTGAGTTTATCCGGAGAGGTGTCTTTTCCATTTTAAGATACCAAAGCGGTGCAGTTATAATAAAATATGTTCTGTTTCCGCTGCTCAACCTGATAACAAGCGGGCCATGCATGCCCTTTGAAAATTCATTTACCACACCACTGATAATGACCTCAGTGTTCTCGTCATAGCCCTCTTCAGGAGGCTCTGCAGGATACGATACAGAGGGCAGATAGAGGAGGAGTATGATCATGAATGTCATCTGAATAACCTTTTGGAACATTTCACTCCTCCTCCCGACATTTGAATTTAAGAGGTTACATCATCCTGCCGCGCATCATGCCCATTCTGCCTGGGCCGCCGCATGGTGTTCCTGAGCCCGTTCCCATTGTTCCGGGTCCGCTGCAAAAGGATGTTACGCCGAGTTCATCGGCTTTCTTTGCTATTTCTGTCCTGAGGTCAACGATCTCCTTCTGCTTCTCTCCGATCGCCTTCCAGTCGGGTTTAGCCTGATGCTTCAAGGTCATGAGCTCTGAGTGTTTCGCAAGTAGCTGCTGTCTGACTGGGAGCGTGTCCTTCTGGAACTGTTCGGCCTTTGTCTTCTGCTCCGGCGTGAGGTTAGTATAACCCATGCAATTGTCTCCTGCAAATGGGCCTGCGCCGTAGTGGGGGCCGAATGCGTAGACTGCTGTTATTGAGAGGGCTACTATCCCGACAACTAAACCTATTGTTAAAAGTCTTTTCATCTTCTTCACCTCCTTTCCTTGTTTATATGATATGACTAATGCAGTTCCCGTGCCAGAAATAAATGGCTTATAATTCAAATAGTTAGATTGATTGGATTAAGCAGGTTTGCTGCAATCTTTGCGAGTGAGGTGCAATTATTGCGCTTTATCAGCTAACGCTGTTTATGTGCATTTTGTTAAAGTCGTGGCATGCGATAATTTATCG
>CAKKPH010000146.1 GCA_919901585.1 Thermodesulfovibrionales bacterium
TCCGCTTCCTCCATGCCGGTTAGCTCAGCTAATCGCCTGTCGGAAAAACCGTACTCCTTTGCATCGCGAAAAAGAGTGATGAGTTCGGAGTTCGGAGTTCGGAGTTCGGAATATTCGCCTGCTGATTGCTGAATGCCCATGGGTCGTAGACTGACTGCTGACTGCTTTATTATCTCTTCCATCTCGATTATCTCCCTCACATGGTTCAGAAACCACGGGTCTATCCATGTAAGTTCATGTATCTCATCTACAGACATACCATTCCTTAACGCCTGCGCCAGATACCATATCCTGTCTGAATTCGGTATCTTCAGCCTTGCCTTTATCTCGTCCGCACTTGCCTTTATCTCCTCAAAGCCATAGCTCCCGGTCTCAAGGCTCCTCAATGCCTTCTGCAGCGATTCCTTAAAAGTCCTGCCTATGGACATCGTCTCGCCTACAGACTTCATCTGAGTAGTGAGTGTTGGGTCTGCCTCAGGAAATTTTTCAAAGGCAAAACGAGGGAACTTTGTAACCACATAATCTATCGCCGGTTCGAAAGATACAGGGGTCTCTTTTGTTATGTCATTTGGAATCTCATCGAGGGCAAGGCCGACTGCAAGTTTTGCTGCGATCTTTGCGATAGGGAAACCCGTTGCCTTTGAGGCAAGAGCAGAACTCCTCGAAACCCTCGGGTTCATCTCTATTACGACCATCCTGCCGTCTGCCGGATTAAGGGCAAACTGTATGTTCGAACCGCCGGTATCTACCCCGATCTCACGTATGACCGAAATCGAGGCATCACGCATCCTCTGGTATTCCCTGTCTGTGAGCGTCTGTGCAGGCGCAACTGTGATCGAATCGCCTGTATGCACGCCCATCGGATCAAAGTTCTCTATCGAACAGATTATTACTACATTGTCTTTAGAGTCACGCATCACCTCAAGCTCGTATTCCTTCCATCCGAGCACTGACTCTTCCACGAGGATCTGATGCACAGGGCTGAGCTTCAGTCCCCTGTCGAGCAGTTCCATGTATTCTTCCATATTGTATGCAATCCCGCCTCCGGTGCCGCCGAGCGTAAAAGACGGCCTCAGTATTGCAGGAAAGCCTATATGCTCTATTGCCTCAAGCCCCTCTTTCATGCTCCCGATATGCCTGCTCTCCGGTACCTCAAGCCCGATCCTCCCCATAGCTTCTTTAAAAAGCTCCCTGTCCTCAGCCTTTTTTATTGCATCGAGATTTGCACCGATAAGCTCGACGTTGTATTTTCTCAAAACACCTGTCTCTGCAAGCTTCACCGTAAGATTCAGCGCTGTCTGGCCGCCCATTGTCGGAAGCAGCGCATCAGGCCTCTCCTTCTCGATGATCAGTTCGAGGACTTCCAGGGTAAGAGGCTCTATGTATGTCGAATCAGCCATCTCCGGGTCTGTCATTATAGTTGCCGGGTTTGAGTTTACAAGAACAACACTGTAGCCCTCTTCCCTCAGCGCCTTGCATGCCTGCGCCCCTGAATAATCGAACTCACAGGCCTGACCTATGATTATAGGCCCTGAACCAATGAGCATTATCTTATTTATATCTTCCCTCTTCGGCATCCTCACCTCTCTATGAAACCTTTCAATTTATCTCCGACATCTTCAGCTTCAGCAATATCTCTTGATGAAAATACGATCTTTCTGCTGTTATCCTTAAATGCGAGGCTTACGGTATGGAAGACTGCCGGCTCTCCAAATCCCGGGATGACAGTGCCGTGCTGCAGGGCTATATTCTCGACCACCTTTATGCCGTCGGGGTTTTCGGGCAGTATAGTCACCTGCTGCACTCCAACACCTTCAAGCCCCGACAATCTGCAGGTCTCTTTTTTTTCTAAAAGCCTTCTTTTAATTGTCAGCCCTATTATATCCCTGTCTTTATCAATAACAGTCTCGAGCAGAGGCTCATCAAAAACATATGACCTTAAGACAACAAAAAGAGCCGCAAAGAGTATCAGCGCTGCAACAATAAGAACAATACTCAAACCGGATTTTATGGCAAAAAAAAATCCAAACAAAATAACTACTGTGCCTGCAGAAAGGACAGAGGCAAACTCGCGGTTGAATATCCCGCTATGAAGCACACTCCCTTTTTCTGCCTTAAATGAAGATGTCTTTAAAATAAGTATATTATCCTTAATCACGATCTGATAGGTATTGCCTTCCATAATAATAAAACTACCTTAACCTTCATTCCTCTCTATCATCTCCCTAAACCTCTTAAACAGATGCAGAGAGTCATTAGGCCCTGGTCCTGCCTCAGGGTGATGCTGGACTGAAAAGACAGGCAGTTCCGCGTGTTCCATCCCTTCTTCAGTCCCATCATAAAGGTTCTTGTGAGTGAGCCTTGCCTGTCCGAGAAGGCTGTTTATATCTACACAGTAGTTATGGTTCTGCGCTGTTATTTCGACCCTGCCGGTTGCAAGGTCCTTTACAGGGTGATTGCCTCCGTGATGGCCAAATTTGAGTTTATAGGTCCTGCCGCCCATTGCGAGGCCGAGTATCTGATGTCCAAGGCATATTCCGAAGACAGGCTTTTTGGACATTATTTTTTTTGCATTCTCAATACCGTAAGTCACGGTCTCAGGGTCTCCAGGCCCATTGCTGAGGACTATCCCGTCAGGCTCCATTTCGAGCAGAGCCTCTGCAGGCGTCATGGCAGGGACAACCGTGATATCAAAACCCGCATCAGCGAGGTTCCTCAGGATATTGAACTTCACGCCAAAATCGTAGACCACAACCTTTTTGATTGCTGATTGCTGATTGCTGATTGCTGAATTTAACTCCGAACTCCCATGGGTCGTAGACCGAACTCCTCTATACGAGCCTTCGGCCATGGGTCGTAGACCGAACTCCGAACTCTCTTTAGAGGCCCACCTCCAAACCCCTTCAGTCCATTTATACCTTTCTTTGGCAGTCACCTCCTTCACAAGATCGAGTGCTGAGATCCCGGGATGTCTCTGGACCTTCTTGAGCAGGCTCTCAGGGTTCAGGTCAATAGACGAGATTATGCCCATCTGTGCTCCGTAGTCTCTCAGGTGTCTTGCAAGCGCTCTGGTATCAATGCCCTGAATGCCTGTTTTATCGCTCTTTTTCATGTATTCATCAAGGCTTAATGATGACCGCCAGTTGCTCGGGAAACTGCATGCCTCTTTTACAACAAACCCCTCTGCCTTTATTCCGCCTTCTGACTCTATATCCTCTTCGTTCAGGCCGTAATTGCCGATCTGTGAATAGGTCATCGTAACTATCTGGCCTTTATACGAGGGGTCTGTAAGTATCTCCTGATAGCCTGTCATCGATGTGTTGAATACAACTTCTCCTATTGTCTCGCCTTCTGCGCCGAAAAACCTGCCCTCAAAAACTGTCCCGTCTCTCAGTACAAGCAAAGCCTCTTTCATCAAACCCCCATTAATATCCTGACCAATAGATCAGGCAATATCAAAAACCCTTCCCTTGCATATCGTCAAGACAGGCATGCCCTTAAGAACCCGGCCCTCAAAGGGCGTGTTCTTTCCCTTTGACACAAATTTATCCGGCTCGACCCTGAACTGCCTTTTCATGTCAATAATCACTATATCCGCATCAGCCCCCACCTTCAGCGTGCCTTTATCTATCCTGAGTATCGTCGAAGGATTCAGCGTCATTTTTTCAACGAGCCGGCTTAAGCTCAGTATACCGTTATGGACAAGCTTAAGGCTCAGGCTGAGCGCTGTCTCGATCCCTGATATCCCGAAAGGGGCTTTGTCGAATTCCTGCAGTTTATCATCCCTGTGATGAGGGGCGTGGTCGGTCGCAATGGCATCGATTATCCCATCCTTCAACCCATCCTTTATGGCCTCGACATCCTTTTCTGTCCTTAATGGAGGGTTGACCTTTGCATTCGTATTATATCCTTTTACGGCAGCCTCAGTGATGCTGAAATAGTGAGGGCAGGTCTCAGCAGTTACAGCTATCCCGGCCTCCTTTGCAAGTCTGATCAGCCTTACAGAGCCCTCTGTCGAGACATGTGCTATATGGAGCCGCCCGCGGGTGAGCCCGGCAAGCGCAATATCCCTCGCTACCATAACCTCCTCAGCCTCCGGGGGAATGCCTCTGAGCCCGAGGGTTATTGAGAGCAGCCCGCTGTTCATAACACCGCCTTCAGAGAGGTCCCTATCCTCGCAGTGTGATATTATCGGCACATTAAATATCTTCGAGTATTCGAGAGCCTTTTTCATAAGCTCACTGTTCATAACAGGCCTGCCGTCATCGGAGAATGCGACACATCCTTCATCACACATTATCCCTATCTCTGCAAGCTCTTCACCCTTTTGGAGCTTTGTTATTGCCCCGATAGGATAGACTGCGCACGAGCCTTCCTGCACCGCCTTCCTGATAATAAACTCGGTAACGCTCGAGTTATCATTAACAGGATTGGTATTCGGCATGGCACAGACTGTTGTGAAACCGCCTCTTACAGCAGCGCCCGTGCCGGACTTTATAGTCTCCTTATATTCATAGCCCGGCTCCCTTAGGTGCGTATGCATATCAACAAGACCCGGAAGGACATAGAGACCAGACGCATCAACAGTTCGGAGTTCGGAGTCTCGCTCCTTGCCCTTTGCCCTTTGCCCCTTGCCCCTCTTAGCCTCAAGTATTATCTCTATTATTTTCCCATCCTCAATTAATATCTCTCCAATCCCGTCAATCCCCTGAGAGGGGTCTATTATGTGGCCTTTCCGTATCAGTATCGTCATCCCCTGACACCTCCAAGCAGATACATCACAGCCATCCTTACTGCTATGCCGTTAGTCACCTGTTCGAGTATCACAGACCTCGGCCCGTCTGCAACATCCGAGGCTATCTCGAGCCCCCTGTTCATAGGCCCGGGGTGCATAACTATAGCCTCTTTGTCGGCAAGCGAAAGCCTCTCCATATTAAGCCCCCAGTATCTCGAATACTCGAGTGTAGATGGGAAGAACCCCCTGTCCTGCCTTTCCATCTGGATCCTGAGCATCATTATGACATCTGCGTCCTTAAGGCCTGTCTCCATATCATAAAAGGTCTTTACTCCAAGCTGCTCAAGCCTTTTAGGGACCAGTGTCGGAGGCCCGATAAGCCTCACCTCTGCCCCAAACTTCGTGAGCAGGTAAATATTAGACTTGGCTACCCTGCTGTGAAGGATATCACCGACGATAGCGACCCTGAGGCCTTCTATCCTGCCCTTCTTCTCCATTATTGTAAAGGCGTCAAGCAGTGCCTGTGTCGGATGTTCGTTTGTGCCGTCACCGGCATTTATCACAGAGGCCTTTATATTCCCCGAAAGCAGGTGCGGGACACCTGAAGAAGGATGCCTTATCACCATAAAATCCGCACCGAGGGCCTGAACATTAAGGGCGGTATCCATTAGGGTCTCTCCCTTGACAACACTGCTCGTAGTGACTGAAAGGTTCAGTACATCAAGGCTCAGCCTCTTTTCAGCGAGCTCGAATGAGGTCCTTGTCCTTGTAGAAGGCTCAAAGAATAGGTTTACGGCTGTCTTGCCCCTCAGGGCAGGGACCTTTTTGATATCGCGTCTCAGGACATCCCTGAAGCCTGATGCTGTATCAAGGATAAGCGCTATCTCATCCTTCGAGAGCTCTTTTATCCCGAGGAGGTCTTTTGACTTAAAAGTGCATTCCGCAGTCATTCAGTCAGTCCCTCTTCCCCTGAATAAGCATAACCCTGTCCTCCATCCCCTCCTCCTTTAACTGGACCTTTATCTTTTCACTCAGGGACGTAGGGATATTCTTGCCGACATAATCAGCCTTGATAGGCAGTTCCCTGTGGCCTCTGTCTATCAGCACTCCGAGCTGAATGGCATCAGGCCTGCCCATATCCATCAATGCGTCCAGGGCTGCCCGGATTGAACGGCCTGTAAAAAGCACGTCATCAACAAGCACAACCTTTTTGCCGGTAATGTCAAAGAGTATGTCTGTCTTTCTTACGACAGGCTGCCCTTTTCTTATTCCGACATCATCCCTGTAAAGGGATATGTCAAGCGACCCGACAGGGAGGTCCACTCCTTCGATATCCTTTATCTTTGCCGAAAGCCTCGACGAGAGATGTACACCACCCCGCTGGATGCCGACGAAACAGATCTGCTCTATTCCCTTGTTCCTCTCTATTATCTCGTGGGCCATCCTTGTTATAGCCCTGTCCATCTCTTTATTATTCAGCAGCTCTCTTGACATGGTTCCCCTTAGTAAAGGCAAAAAAAAACCTTCCCTCTCAGTTCCGGGGAAGGTGTACTGTTATTAATTTCTTGCAGAACATGCTACTGTTAGCCCGGGGAGATGCTCACTCTCCGGGGGTCCAGCCTCCTTTGCCTTATTAGCCTCACTGGGCTATCCTTAAAAGCAGAGGTATTAAAACATAAATCTCAGATTTGTGTCAATGCAAACTGAAATTTCTAATGTCCAAGATATTTGCCGGAAGGGCTGAAGGCCGAAGAAACATAATAACGACACCTTTCTCTTAGCTCTTAGCTCTTAGCTCTTAGCTCTTAGCTTGTTATTTTGCTGAATGTTCAAGGTCTTCAACAATAAGCCTCGAAACAGCCTTAGTCAGGGCAACAGGGTCCTTTGGTTTCGAGCCCTCCAGCAAAAGCGCCTGGTCATATAGGATATCTACGTATTCTTCAAGGGCAGCACCCTTCACATCCCTTTCAACAAACTTATTCATTGCCTCTATAAGAGGATGGACAGGGTTGATCTCGAGTATCCTCTTGACAGCAGGCAGGTCCTGCCCCATCGCCTTAAGAAGCCTTTCCATATTAGGGTCAGGGTCACCCTCTTCGCTCACAAGACAGCACGGCGAATCCATAAGCCTGCCTGACAGCCTTACATCTTTCACCTCGTCCTTCAATCTTTCTTTCATAAACACTACAAGTTTCTTGTACCTATCTTTTGATTTCTCACGGTCTTCCTTTTCTGATTTGTCCAGCGATATATCACCCTTGACCGCAGATTTCAGCTTTTTGCCCTTAAATTCGAGGCCCCCTAAGATGAAGTCATCAATCTCATCGAGCATCAGGAACACTTCATAACCCTTTGCCTTAAACGCCTCGAGATAAGGAGACCTTAATAAGTCGCTGCGAGATGTGCCTGTGATATAGTAGATATCTTCCTGTCCGTCCTTCATATCATCAACATAGGCCTGCAATGTCCTGTACTTTCCTTCCTCTGTCTTTGTCGACTCAAACAAGAGCAGGTCAGCTATCTGTTCTCTCCTCGCATAATCGAGGTGAACACCCTCCTTTAACACCTTTCCGAACTCCCTGTAAAAACCAAGGTACTTATCGAATTCGTTCTTCTTCATCTCACCGAGGGTATCGAGGACCTTCTTGGTCAGGCTTTTTCTTATTACCTCTACCTGGCGGTTGTTCTGGAGGATCTCCCTCGATACATTCAAAGGCAGGTCTGAAGAGTCCACAACACCTTTAATAAACCTTAGATAGGGCGGTATTAGCTCCTCGCAGTGGTCCATTATCTGTACCCTTTTGACATACAGTGCAGGCCCTATCCTAAACTCTTTATAGAAGATATCAAACGGCTTCCTCGAGGGTATATATAACAGCGCTGTGAATTCATTGGTTCCCTCTGCCCTATAGTGGATCACCCTTGCAGGGCCGGCTAAGTCATGGGAAACGTGCCTGTAAAACTCATTATATTCTTCTTCTGATATTTCTGATCTGTCTTTAAGCCAGAGGGCCTTTTGTGAATTAAGTGTCTCATCTTCCCTTATGTTTACTTTCTTGGTCTTGTCGAGCTCGCTCTGCTTTTCACGCTCCACTTCCATCACAATGGGATGTTCAATAAAATCAGAGTACTTCTTTACGATACTCTTTATCTCCCACTCGTCGAGATACTTCTTTTCGTCGTCCTTGAGGTGCAGGATGACATCAGTCCCCTTGCCCTTTTTTTCTATATCCTCGACAGTAAAAAGGCCGTCCCCCCGGGATTCCCACTTGACCCCATTTTTGCTGCCTGAGCCTGCCCTCCTCGATAATACCGTCACCCTGTCGGCAACCATGAAAGAGGAATAGAAACCGACTCCGAATTGCCCTATAAGCTCCGGGTTGACTTTTATATCCTTATTCCTTAGTGCCTCAAAAAACTCTTTTGTCCCGGAATGGGCGATTGTGCCGAGTGCCTTAACAACCTCATCACGCGTCATGCCGATACCGTTGTCGCTGACCATCAATCTGCCGGCACTCTTGTCGACAGATATCCTTATCTTCCATCCGTTCTGATCTTCGGCTATATCCTTGTCTGTCAGTGACTCGTACCTTGCCCTGTCAATGGCATCAGAGGCATTTGATATCAGCTCCCTCAGAAAAATCTCCTTATGGGAGTATAGGGAGTGTATCATAAGGTCGAGGAGCTGTTTTACCTCTGCCCTGAATTCGAGTGTCTCAATAGCCATACCAGTCACGCCTGTCCGGTCTTTGACAAAATATCTATCGACTCTTTAGAGATCCTGGGCTCTTCCGAATAGCCCCTTGTCTGGATGTTGAGATTTGACGAAATAACAAGGCCGGCAATCAGGCCTATAATAGTGAAAACTATTCCTGCAGTCAAAGTGGCCTTTTTGATGTTCATATATACCTCCAAAACAAATTATGCTAATTATCTGCTGTATTAGCACGCATCATCAAAGAGTGCTAATACCTAAATATAGAACAACATTCCTTATAGATTGTCAATAGGCTTTGCTTTTGAACTCCTGCTGAGCTTTTAGAAACGTGTCTTTGGTAAAAATGGCTCCCGGGGCGACACGCTCAGCGCAACTTTTTTGGGTATGCTTTCCGGTTTCTCATGGTTCCCACACAGTTCTCCAATCCTAAGACAAGTTACTGTTTACTAACAGAAAATTGCTTGCTGGGAGTCTATTATCCGCTCGTATTTGTCGATGCAGGATAGTCCTCAAGTTTGTGTGTTAGGCTCTATCAATGATGGGCGGAAACGATGATGATTGCCCCGTAAATCTTTGCATCGTTATGCAAAGCTGCTTCATGGAAGTCGCAACCGTTTCAGTCTTTGATAACTGTGAAGTTCATCTCCGAGCGAACAGGTCCGGGAAGGTACAACTGTCGTTTAGTTCGAATAAGCTTTATTCTGCAACTTGGTGCAGCAGAATGAAGCTTATTCGAAACATCGTTTTGTCTGTCAGTTCTCGGCAGCGACTGTTATATATATAGTTCTGGTAAGATGTGGTAAAATAGTTTATCTTTTTCGTTGCAGTAAGGGAGGTCTAATATGACATTAAGGAAATTAGAAATTACATTCCCTTCAGAGGTCTTGGATACTCTTGAGACTACATATCAAGATAGCGCTGAAGCGATAAAAGAGGCTGCTGTCCTTGAATTATACCGGGAGGGGAAAATATCGAGCGGCAAGGCAGCAGAAATTCTAGGTATGGAAAGGTTCGAATTTATAAAATATGCCGGCATGAAAGGTATACCATACATAAGGATGACTTCTAAAGAGCTTGTTGATGAGGTTGGACTTCTGCAAAAGCCTCAATGATCGCCATTTCGAATACCAGTCCCCTAATACTCCTTGATAAAATTGGACACCTCTGGATACTCGGAGAGCTTTTCAATAATGTGATTATCCCTCCTGCAGTTGACTCTGAATGGCTCAGGCCCGGTGGTTACAAAGTTCCAAAATGGCTACTTTCGAATTCTCTCACACCTGAAGCACATAATGGTGCAAATGATTTATACCAGAAACTGGACAAAGGAGAAGCAGAAGCGATTGCGCTTTTCTCCGTAATGAAGGTTAACTTTCTATTGCTTGACGATCTCAATGGCAGACGACTTGCAAAATCTATGGGGTTTCCTGTCATCGGGACCTTGGGTCTCTTGATTTCGGCGAAGCAGAAAGGCATTATTAACAATTTAGGGTCAACATTAGATGATCTTCAGAAACACAGGTTCTATATTGTCGATGAGATTTTGAAGAAGGCTCTTATACTTGCCAATGAGGACTAGGGCTTACCACTATCATTAAAGGTACCTAATATTTATCTTGATGGCTCTCGATAGACAAAACATATTGAGGTCTATTTCGGAACTTAAGTTACGACTGAAAGAGATAGACTCAGAACGAGAGAACCTGATTAACGATCTCTCAAGATTAAGGCTTGCCCTCACCGACCTTGAAAATTCTTTATTAAATCCGTCTCTGCAAGCTTTTTCAATAAACCCTCAACCTCCTTTGCATGGAAGGATTGCACTTTTCCGTTCTTTATTCAGAGGCAGAGAAGATGTGTATCCCAAGTTATGGATGAGCAAGAAAACCGGAGCAAAGGGATACAGTCCAGTCTGTGAAAATGAATGGATTAAGGGGGTCTGTGAAAAGCCATTTATAAGGTGCGGCGAGTGCGACAATCGTCACTTTTCTCCGCTGACTGATGACGTGATTAGCAGACATTTGGAGGGAAATATTACGATTGGTACGTATCCAATGCTTCA
>CAKKPH010000147.1 GCA_919901585.1 Thermodesulfovibrionales bacterium
CAGAAAAACTGAATGAGTTTTATCTCAAATACATAACCGTAAAAAGGCCTTTTGTGATACTGAAGGTCGCGATGACGCTTGACGGCAAGATAGCCACACCGGAAGGCGAATCAAAATGGATAACCGGTGAAAAGGCGAGGCATGCTGTCCATAAACTAAGGAACAGTGTTGATGCAGTCATGACCGCTATAGGCACTGTAAAGGCAGACGACCCTGAGCTGACCGCAAGGGTGAAAGGGGCAGGGGATAAAAGGCAGGGGGCAACAAGGCCGGTGCGGATTGTAATTGATCCGGACCTTGAGGTGCCTCTCGAGGCAAAGGTCTTAAAAACCCCTCCTGAGACTATAATAGTGACCAGGCAGTCAGCAAAAGGCAGCAGGCAGCAGGCGTTAGAGGGAAAAAAGAGGCATGTACTGGACACAGGCGTTCAAATTATCGAATACGAAGGGGATAAACTTGACCTCGGCCTGCTCATGTCGAGTCTCGGCGAACTCGGAATTACCTCAGTCCTGACAGAAGGAGGCTCTTCTCTTAATGCCTATGCCCTTGAGCAGGGCATTGTCGATAAGGTGATGTTTTTCATCTCGCCAAAGATTATCGGCGGGAAAGAGTCATACCCTGCTGTCGGAGGCTCGGGGTTCAGAAGGCTTAAAGATGCTTACAGGCTAAGGGATATCAGCGTGAGGAGGCTCGGGGAAGATATTCTTATCGAGGGATATGTCGTAAAATGATAGACTACCTTTTTGCTGCAGAGAGCTTAAGGTAGTTCATCGGCAGCTTTATCGGGAAAAGGTCGTTATCTTCTTCAGGCACCAGTTCCTTCAGCCGGTTGATATCAGAGATTATGACCTTGCCCCTCTTAACCTTTATATAATTCTCCCTTTCGAGCTTATGGAGCCCACGGCAGAGCACTTCCCTGACCGTGCCGATCCTGAATGCCATCTCATCCTGAGTCGGCACATTCGAAAGTATAACGGCATTCCTGCCGTCAGCCGCTTCATTGCCTGCAAGTTCAAGGAGCAGCCTGACGATCCTCATCCCGACATCGTTCAGGGCAATCTCTGCTGCAAAGGACTTAAGCTTCTTTATCCTTGTGCCGAAATCAGCAAGCATCCTTATCCCAATCTCAGGATAGGTATTTATCAGGCTCTCAAAACCCTTCTTATCGATTGAGAGCAATTCCGAATTCCTCACTGCCTGTGCATGAGCCTCATACCTGCCTTCGTTAAAGAGGATCGTATCACCGAGAAATGCGCCCTTGCCCGCATGGTGGAGGACTATCTTCTTTCCCTCCTCGCCTAACTGGAAGATCTCTATCATGCCCTCTTTTACGATATAGAGATGGGTGCAGGTGTCTTGCGGCATAAAAAGGTATTTACCTTTTGGAATTTTTTTAGAGGATGCGTACTCGAGGATGGAACAGACTACCTCTTCCTTCAGGTCTCTGAAGTACGGGATCATCGCAAGGGCTTCACAGTCCTTCATGGATTATTCTAATCAATCCCGAAAACAAATAACAAGGCGCACAGGGAATGTGACAAAAGTCATGTAATAAGTGCCTGAAAACTGATAAAAAGTAAATTAACAAAACCTGTCAAAGGAGGATAATGTATGCCTGAAAGCTCCGTCACC
>CAKKPH010000148.1 GCA_919901585.1 Thermodesulfovibrionales bacterium
AAGCTTGATAAGGGCAGGGGGCCTGTTGCAACTGTGCTTGTACAGAACGGGACGATTAAGGTCGGTGACCTCTTTCTGTCAGGCAATATTGTCGGCAAGGTGAGGGCTTTGCTGGACGATACAGGGAAGCGCATCAATGAGGCAGGTCCTTCAACGCCTGTTGAGGTTATTGGCTTTTCTGAGGTGCCGACTGCAGGGGATGTCTTTGCAGTGGTCGATGATGAAAAGAAGGCGAGGCAGATCGCTATGGCCCGGCTTCAGAAAAAGCGGCTGGCAGAGATGGCGCGGACAAGGAAACTTACACTTGATGACCTCTACTCCAAGATCAAGGATGGTGAGATCAAAGAGCTTAACATAATTATAAAGGGTGATGTGCAGGGCTCGGTAGAGGCGTTGAAGGACGCCTTCCATCTGATTACTCATGAACAGGTAAAGGTAAAGGTCATACACGCCTCAGTCGGCGGCATCAATGAATCTGATGTAATGCTCTCAACAGCCTCGAATGCGATAATAATCGGCTTTAATGTCAGGGCGGAGTCAAAGGCATACCAGCTTGCAGAAAAAGAGGGTGTTGACATAAGGCACTACAATATAATCTATGAAGCGATTGCAGATGTTAAAAAGGCCCTTGAGGGCATGCTCGAGCCGACGCTTAAGGAGAAGGTGCTCGGCAGGGCAGAGGTAAGGCAGACCTTTCAGGTATCGAGGCTCGGAACAATTGCAGGCTGCTATGTGCTTGAAGGTATTATAAGCCGCGCAAGTGACGGCATAAGGATTGTGCGTGACAATATAGTTATATATGAGGGCAAGCTTGCATCCCTCAAGAGGTTTAAGGAAGACGTAAGGGAAGCCCAGACCGGTTATGAATGCGGCATTATGATAGAGAATTACAATGATTTAAAGACCGGCGATATACTCGAGAACTATATTATAGAGAAAATAGCAGGGAAACTGTAAGAGTGCCAGTGGCAGTTTCCTGTGTCAGTTAAAAGAAGCAGCGTATCACTAACGCTGTTCACTGACACTAAACACTGACACTGACGATAAAACAATGCTTCCATACAAACGTTCGCAGAGGGTAAGCGACCTCCTCAGAGAGGAGATTGCTGAAATTATAATGAGGAAGCTCAAGGACCCGCGCCTTGGCTTCATCACTGTTACCGGTGTCGATATAACCGAAGACCTTAAAATAGCAAAGGTCTTTATCAGCTCCCTGAATGAAAAGGACAGGGAGTCCAATCTCAGCATCCTCAATTCAGCAAAGAGTTTCATACGCTCTGAAGTCGCGAAGAGGGTCAGGATGAGGACTATTCCCTCGATTGAGTTCAGGACGGACGAATCAATCGGATATGGCGACAGGATAGAGAAACTGCTGAGAGAGATAAAGGAAAAGTCCTGAATTGAATATACCTGACAGGCTTACAGATTTATTGAGGCGGGAAAGGTCTTTTTTTATCGCAATCCATATAGACCCGGACGGCGATGCCCTCGGTTCATCCCTTGCTCTTTCTGATGCACTTGTGTCACTCGGGAAAGAAGTGACCCTTTACAGCAGGGACCCGGTCCCTGAGATATACCGGTATCTGCCCGGATGGGAGAGGGTTACGAACTCAATCTCAAATCCCGGAGCTCAAATCTCAAATCTGATTCTCATCGACTGCAATGAACCTGACAGGACAGGCCTTGAAGATGTAAAGTTCAGGCATTCTGCTGTGATAGACCACCATGAGACCATGAGGGATTTCGGTGACATTAAATGGATAGAACCCTCTGCCCCTGCAACAGGACTGATGGTATTCTATCTGATCAGGGCGCTCAATGCAGGCATAACAAGCGGTATGGCGACTAATCTCTATTCTGCAATCGCTGTTGACACAGGGACGTTCAGATACAGCAACACGACTTCAGAAGTCCTCAGGGTCTCTTCAGAGCTTGTTGCTTCAGGCGCAAACCCTGCATACATATCGAAGTCGCTGTATGAGACATGGTCTGACAGGAGGTTCAGTCTCCTGATAAGTGTGCTTGATACCCTCGAGATGCAGGGCGATATCGCTGTCATGCATGTTACGCAGGATATGTTCAGAGCAACAGGAACTGCGCCTGAGGACACAGAAAATTTCTCAAATTTCCCGAGGATGATAAAGACAGTAAAGGTCTCTGTATTCCTGCGGGAGCTCGACAGCAGCAGCTATAAGATAAGTATGCGCTCAAAGGGTGATGTAAATGTGGCCGGTGTTGCAGAGGCGTTCGGCGGCGGAGGACATATGAATGCAGCAGGCTGCAAGATAAAAGGAAACCTCGGGGCTGTTAAAGAGGCCTTGCTCAAAGCGATAAAATCAAAGATGCCGGATGCCTGATGAATATTAAAAATGAACTATGTTATTAATCTCGATAAGCCTAAAGGTATAACCTCCCAGCAGGCCGTCACAAAGGTTAAAAAGATATTAGGGGTAAGAAAGGCAGGCCATGCCGGTACCCTCGACCCCCTCGCAACAGGCCTCCTGATTGTATGCACAGGCGAGGCTACTAAGATAACAAGATTCCTCACTGACCTTGACAAGGAATATGCGGCGTTAGTGAAGCTGGGAGAGAAGACTAATACCTTTGATTCAGAAGGAGATGTAGTCTCGAGGGAAGAGGGCTTCTCGTTCAGCAGGGAAGAGATAGAGGAGGTGCTGAAAAGGTTCAGGGGTGCTATCAGACAGACCCCTCCCATGTTTTCAGCTGTCAAGGTGAATGGGAGTCCGCTTTACAAGCTTGCGAGAAAGGGCCTTGAAATCGAAAGGCCTGAGAGGGAGATAACTATTCAGAGCCTCGAACTGACAGCATACTCTCCGCCCTTTTTTGAGATAAGGGTTTTGTGCTCCAAAGGCACATACATCAGGACCCTCTGTAATGACATCGGCGATTCTCTCAGGGTCGGTGCGCATGTGGCAGGGCTTGGGAGGACCCGTACAGGGAATTTCAGCATAGAGAACGCCATATCTCTTGACGGACTTGAGGAACTGGTTAAGGCTTCAGACAGTAATACTCTTGTTCATAAGGCAGTACTAAGCCCGGACGCTGCACTGACGCACATGACAGAGGTTGTTTTGAGTCAATCAGACTATAAAAAAGCGTGCAACGGCATCCAAGTCATATGTCCTGAAGCCCTGTCAATCAAAGAAAAATATGTCAGGCTGAAGTCGCCGTCAGGGGAGTTCTTTGGAGTCGGCAGGCTATCCCATGGAAGCTTAAGGGTAGAAAGGATGCTTCATTTGTAATTTATCGTTAAAACCTTAAACCTATTTTTTAATAATTAATTTCAAGTCTCTGATTTTAATGATAAAAAATCTTGACAATAAATGGTTTTTTTGGTAATTATAGACTATGTTCGGTTCTAAGGGTGTGATCGGTCTGGACATAGGTTCCAGCTACATAAAAGTTGTTCAACTTAATGAAACCAGATCAGGTTACGAGTTAGGACTGTTCGACATGATCTCCCTCCTGCCGGAGCTTATAGTCGACGGCAGCATAATAGATTCCTTCAGGCTTACTGAATCACTCACCGAGCTGATAAAAAAAACAAAGATAAAAGTAAAGGACACCGTCATTTCGGTCGCAGGTCATTCATCAGTTATTGTCAAGAGTATAACCCTGCCTGAGATGACAGAGGATGAGCTT
>CAKKPH010000149.1 GCA_919901585.1 Thermodesulfovibrionales bacterium
GGTTTGCTCGATTCATCTGAAATTGTGATTTAGTCATAACGCTAAGGCTCACCGGGAGCCGGATTTATCGGCGATCCGGTGCAGCCGTTGGTTATGAGCCGATTCATTCCAACTTCAGAAACACCGGTACCGTGCCGTTTTGCTGCAAAACCCAATACTTCGTGTTCTCGGGTACTAACTTTCCATCAACAATGGAAAACTTAAAGACCTCCGATTCAATTTCTTTCAGGAGCAAGACTTTCTCGTATGCAAGAGCCTCAAGCTTCTCGCGATCCGTCTCTATGGTTGGATTTAGGTGGTGGTAATCGTCTCGCTTTTCCCATATCCTGAGAAGCTTGTCTTTCATGCCGTTCGATATGAAGTGTCTGGTTTGTAGTTTTGCGACGTTCTCTTCAAAATTCTTTTTTGGTTTCCAGCCGTTCTTTTGACAAAGGAATTTGGCAATAGCCTCGGCGACGGCCTGAGACAGAGCAATGGAGCCATAGAAGTGACCATCTCGAAAGAGAAGGGTGCATTCTGCCGAAACGGGCGCAAATTCCGTGAGAGGGACTATTCCATGGGGCTTTACTTTCAGGTAGCGTTCGACTCGGGAGGAAAGCGTGTGTTCGAATTCTTGTTTGATCCCATCCTCCGTGAATACTCTCTGCATTGTTCCTTGAATGCCCATGTCTTTATTCTCTCATAACAATTAATCTACTAAGCACCCCTTTCCGAGAATGCTTAAATAAAACTATAGCAAATTGCAAAACACATATCAACAATAAATTACTTTATAACAACTGCAAAGCTTTTGCCTATCCTCATATTCTATGATATTATGCATTAAAAGCTGTGTGAGGTTTTTAATGGATAATTCTGTAAACAGAGGCATGGATACCTTGTCCGAGTTCCAAAAGTACCTTCTCGACAAGAAACTTGTTCCAGAGGCAAAGGTCTCCTTTTTCGCTTATTGGGTCAGCCGCTTTCTAAATTATGCACAGCGGCACGACGTTATGGCAACGGAGTATCAGGAATCAAACATTGCAGCTTTTATTGATGATTTGCGGTTAGACAACTTCATTCTGGACTGGCAGCCGCGTCAGGCAGAGGATGCGCTGAAGCTCTATTATTTCCATTAACTTGGGCAGACCAATGATTTATACCCATGTAGCTACAAAAAATATTCTCTGTGTGCGGAGTCCGCTGGATAAATAGGAAGCCTGCCGTCTGCTCTGTCTTGACCTGTGCCCCTTCAGGGTCTTACAATGTCCTATGCCACAGATTAAAGTCCTCCCCATTGAATTGAGAAACAAGATAGCAGCAGGAGAGGTCATAGAGAGGCCTGCCTCTGTTGCCAAGGAACTCATCGAGAACTCCATTGATGCAGGGAGCACAGCGATAGGGATAGAGATACTCCATGGCGGCAAGGGGCTTATAAAGGTGAATGACGATGGTCTCGGCATGGACAGGGAAGATGCCCTGTTGTCCATTCAACCCCATGCAACGAGCAAGCTCAGAAGCGAGGCAGACCTCTTTAACATCACGACCATGGGCTTCAGGGGAGAAGCGCTTCCATCCATCGCCTCGGTGTCGAGGATGAAGCTGACCACCGGGCTCAGGGACTCTCATTTCGGCACATCGATAGAAGTCACAGGCGGAGAGATAAGAGGCACTAAGGACTCTCCTTCACACGGGACATCCATCGAAATACGCGACCTCTTTTTTAACACCCCTGCAAGGAAGAAGTTCCTCAAATCAGACAACACAGAGACAGTCCATATAATCGATACAGTAACAAAAGAGGCGCTTTCTCATCATAATATTGGTTTCTGGCTTATTGCCGATAACCATGAGACTATGGCACTGCCGGTTGCATCAAGCGTTCGCGAGAGGCTTACGCAGGTATATGGCTCTGAATTCGTTCAAGGGCTATGGCTATTAGAGACAGAATCCGAGCAAAGAGGTCTTAAGGTAACCGCTTTTATCTCAAAAGATACCAATTTCAGGAACAGCAGGACCCACCAGTTCATATTCATCAACAAGCGCCCTATAAAAGACCAATCCGTGTCACACGCAGTTTATAAGGCTTATGAAGGACTCCTGCCTCAGGACAAGCACCCTGTATTCTTCATTTTTATTGAGATTGACCCTAAGAAGGTTGATTTTAATGTCCACCCAACAAAGCGTGAGGTGAGGTTTGAGGACAAGGAGGAGGTCTACAGGTTTATCAGGGACAACCTCAGGGAGAGACTAAGAGACGAGCGCGTCAGGTTTACAAAACCTTTCTCCGAGCCTGACTTCAGATCAATAGACAGCATTACCGGCAACGGGGGTATGCCTCCTGTATACAATTCAAATTACAGTCATGTTGCTGCTGTATCTGAAAACCTTGAGCTGATGTATCAGACTCCACTCCCATTCATTTACCTTGGAGAGACCTTCATAGCAACAGCAGGCAGGGGAGGGCTTACGCTTATAGACCATCATGCAGCACACGAGAGGATACTCTACGAGTTATTTCTCAAGGGTATCGGCCTGAATTCCGATCGGTTGCTATTCCCCCAACAGGTAAAATTGTCTCCAAAGGAATACAGGCTCATCCTCGACAATACAGGCATCTTGAATGAGATGGGCATAGAGGTCGATGATTTCGGCCATGATGTCTTAATCGTAAGGAGCCTGCCTGATGCACTGAAGGGGTCTGACATCAGGGGCATATTATCTGATGTTGCGTCTTCAATCAGTGAAGGCAGAGTGCCGGACAGGCCGCTCAAAGAGACCATAGCAGCAAGGATAGCATGCCATAGCTCGGTACGCGGCAGGGATATCCTGAATCAGGATGAGCTGGGTGCCCTTATCTCAGATCTCGAAAAGACCGGCAATCCTGACCAGTGTCCGCACGGAAGGCCTACAAGAATATTTTTCTCCCTCGACGACCTGAAGAAGATTTTCAAAAGGAAATAACAGGAACTATCCGGGGCAGAGAGATTCAACACCAAGAAACTGATCAGGGTTTGATAACATACTTCACGCCTTTGCCTTGTTTTAACTTTTCAAAAGCCTTCACTGTGTCATTTAATGCATAGCTCCCCGAGATAAGCTCTGACGGCCTGACCTTCCTGTGCTTCAAAAGATCATATGCCTCTTTTACGTCTTCCGGTCTGAAGTGGAAGACGCCTTTTAGTGTTATCTCGTCATAATGGAGCCTGTATGTGTCATAGGTAACCTTAGTGCCGCTTTTGCACCCGCCAAAAAGGATAACGGTCCCTCCTCTCCTGACACGGCTGACTGAGTCTTCCCAGACATCAACCTGGCCTGTGCATTCGAATACATAATCAGCACCGAGTCCGTCCGTAAACTCATCAATAGCATCCCCCAACCCTTGCTCTGCAGCAACAGCATCAGCTCCGAGCTTTTTTGCGAGTGAAAGCCTCTCCTGGCTCCGTCCGGCCACCATTACCTTTGCGCCCTTATGTCTTATCAGCAACAGATGAAGCAGGCCTATAGGCCCGGGGCCGATGACCATTACCCGGTCATTCTTTTTTATATCGAGACCGCTCATCCCGTGGACAACACACGAAAGCGGCTCAAGAAACGCAGCATCTTCAAAGCTCAACCCCCTGGGCTTAAGGAATAGGTTCTGTCTTACAGTAGGGGAAGGCAATAGTATATATTCCCCGAATGCGCCGAGGACTTTTGTCTCCATAATCCTATCGCACAGATTAAACATTTTTTTTCTGCAGTATCTGCAGTTCAGGCATGGAGCGCTGTGTACTGCCATCACCTCATCTCCTGTCCTGAAGCCTTTCACGCCTTTTCCGATTCCCGCAATCACGCCGGAGAATTCGTGACCGAATACCCCCGGCATAGGGATCATAGGATGGCCCCTCATGTATGCCTTAAGGTCTGTCCCGCAGGTGAGTGCTGACCTTATCTTTACGAGGGCCTCACCCTTTGACGGCTCAGGGACAGGGACATCCTGCACCTCTATCCTGCCGGGCTCAATAAGGATCGCTGCCTGCATAGACTAAAACTCTATCTTTCCACCAAAAAACTGGCCGATAAAGGCAGCCAATATAAACAGCGGAATGTATTTGAAGTCGACCTGGGATATTGTGCGTGCAAGAATTATAAACGGTATCGGCAGATGTATGTAGAGTAACCATTTGAAAGAGAACCTTTTCGACCTTTTCCTCAAATATCCGAAAGGGATGTTGATAACTACAGTTAAAATGCAGAGCAAGACAACAATAAGAATTTTTTGGGAGAAATCCATGTAAAAAAATTAACCTAAGTGAGTTATATAAGTCAAACAGGCAGAGCTTATGTCAATTGCTGACCGGTTTTGCAAAGGACGGATCCACGATTATAATCGGTGATTACTTGCTGCCTGTCAGCTAAAAAAGTAGATGAAAATTGAGATGTTATGTATTATATGTAGTTGAAGGGGGCTAAATTGAAGATAGCGTATTTTGACTGTT
>CAKKPH010000150.1 GCA_919901585.1 Thermodesulfovibrionales bacterium
CCTCAAGGACATTTCAGATTTCCTTGAAGGCAAGCTTGCTATAGACCGGGAGGAGATCCAGCCTTACGATCCTAAATTTCTGAAACTGGTGGCAGTTGATTTTTTGTCATAAATCCGGCTGTCACTATTATCGACGAGTTAATAATAGCTTTTGGAGCGGGCGACGGGATTCGAACCCGCGACCTTCAGCTTGGGAAGCTGACACTCTACCACTGAGTTACACCCGCGCTACATGTTTTATAAACCAGCAAATGCTTAAAAGTCAAGAAAACCCGCTTAGCTTGACAGAAAACCGTTTTAGCTGTTTAACTGTTAATCCTTGATGCACTTGTTCTACTAATGCTAAAATACTAAGTATTGGATATGTCCGGTATTGCCGGAGTGGCGGAATTGGTAGACGCAAGGGACTTAAAATCCCTCGGGACTTAGTCCCGTATCGGTTCGAGTCCGATCTTCGGCACCAGCAAATATACAGTAAACTTTGGAGGGAACACAATGGTTAAGAAGGCGATCCTGCCTGCTGCCGGCCTCGGTACAAGGTTTTTGCCCGCAACAAAGGCTTCTCCCAAGGAGATGCTCCCGATTGTGGACAAGCCGATGATACAGTATGCAGTCGAGGAGGCCATCTCTTGCGGGATCGAGGACTTTATAGTGATCACAGGAAAGAACAAACGTGCAATTGAGGATCATTTTGATTCAGCATACGAGCTTGAGGAAAAGCTTAGAAGCAGCGGGAAGAAGAAACTCCTCGATGAGATAAACAAGCTGAGCCATGCTAATTTCGCTTATATAAGGCAGAGGGTTGCGATGGGGCTCGGCCATGCGATACTCTGCGCCAAACCGTTTGTGAGGGATGAACCCTTTGCAGTCATCCTGAGCGACGATATAATAGACCCGGATTACCACCTCCTGAAAGAGATGATAAGGGTTTACAATGAGGTAGACTGTCCTGTGATAGCACTTGAAGAGGTGCCGAAAACAGAGGTCTTCAAGTATGGAATTATAGACGGCGCAAAAGAGGGGGATATCTTCAAGATCAGGAACCTTGTAGAAAAGCCAAAACCAGAAGAGGCTCCGTCAAATCTCGCAATTATAGGAAGGTACATCCTTACCCCTGACTTATTCAGGATACTCGAGAAGCAGAAGGCAGGTGCAGGAGGCGAGATACAGCTCACCGACGCCCTTAAGGAACTGCTTAAGAAACGGACTATTTATGGTTACCTAATAAAGGGCAGGAGGTACGATGCAGGAGACAAACTCGGATTTCTGAAGGCGACTATAGATTTAGGGCTTAAGAACCCTGAGGTCTCAGAGGGTCTCAGGGACTATATAAAAGAGGTTTCAGCCCGTATTAAGTCTGCTGATGCAGGCAGGAAAAGATAAGGGGATCTCTCACCGCAGATCTTATTAAGAATATGTCAACAAGAGATTTATTATGTTTTCATGTAGAGAAGGCGAATTTTATGCCGCTGGTTGATCTGTATGAGGCTGAGGGATATCTCGTTTTTAAGATAGATCTGCCGGGCATTGATCCTGAGGATATGGTGATAAAAGTTTATGATGACATACTTGTCATCGAAGGCAAAAGGAAAGAAGAACGCGAAGAAAAGAGGCTGAACTATATATGTATGGAAAGGAACCTTGAGGGATTCAGGAGGATAATACATCTGCCTGTCCCTGTTGTCCGGTCTGAGGGTAAGGCTGTATATGCTGATGGCGTAATTACGCTCAGCTTCCCGAAGGCGGGCGACAGGGGAATCAAGATTAAGATTGAAAAAAATAAAGGAGGGCTTTAAGAAGTCTCTGACTTTGAAAAGCGATTGTGATTGATATGGCTGATATAGAACAAAAGGACGAAAAAGAAATCGAGATACCTGATACGCTGCCTGTGTTGCCTGTAAGGGATATAGTGATATTCCCGTACATGATACTGCCTCTCTTTGTAGGACGGGATATGTCGATAAAGGCGATTGACCATGCCTTGAACACAAACCGCATGGTCATGCTCATTACTCAGAAGGACCTCAATGTCGAAAATCCGACAAATGAGGATCTGTTCAGTGTAGGGACTGTAGGGATTATCATGAGGATGCTCAAGCTGCCCGACGGGAGGGTAAAGGTGCTCGTTCAGGGCCTGAGCAAGGCGAGGGTACTCGAATTCACCCAGAAGGAGCCTTTCTATCTCTCGACCATCGAAAAGATCTCTGACCAAAAGATAGAGGAGATGACAATAGAGATAGAGGCGATAGTGAGGACAGTAAAGGAACAGCTCGACAAGATAGTCTCGCTCGGGAAGACCATACTCCCTGATATTATGGTAGTTGTCGAGAACCTCGACGACCCGGGAAGGCTTGCGGACCTTGTTTCCTCAAACCTCGGCCTCAAGACCGAACTGGCACAGGAGATCCTCGAGCTATCTGACCCTGTACTGAGGCTTAAGAAGATAAGCGACATCCTCGGCAGGGAGATAGAACTGCTGCTCGTGCAGCAGAAGATCCAGACAGAGGCTAGGGGGGAGATAGACAAAACTCAGAGGGAGTACTTCCTTCGGGAGCAGTTAAAGGCGATACAGAAGGAGCTCGGCGACATTGACGAGAGGGCTGAAGAGATAAAGGAGTTCAAGAAAAAGATCGAGGACGCAAAGATGCCGGAAAAGGTGCTTAAGGAGGCAGAAAAGCAGCTTAGGCGAATAGAGAAGATGCACCCTGACAGCGCTGAGGCTGCGACTGTCAGGACATATCTTGAGTGGATGGTCGAAGTCCCTTGGTCAAAATCGACAAAGGATAACCTTGACATAAAGTCTGCTGAAAAGGTGCTTAATAAGGACCATTACGACCTCGAAAAGGTCAAAGAGAGGATACTCGAATACCTTAGTGTCAAAAAACTGAAGGCAAAGATGAAGGGTCCGATCCTCTGTTTTGTAGGACCCCCTGGTGTAGGCAAGACCTCGCTCGGCAAGTCGATAGCAAGATCGCTCGGCAGGGAGTTTTCAAGGATGTCCCTCGGCGGTATGAGGGACGAGGCTGAGATACGCGGCCACAGGAGGACATATGTCGGTGCGCTGCCCGGCCGTATAATACAGGGCATGAAACAGGCAGGGACAAACAACCCGGTTTTCATGCTCGACGAGATAGACAAAATGGGCATGGATTTCAGGGGCGACCCTTCTTCGGCTTTGCTTGAGGTGCTCGACCCTGAACAGAACAATGCGTTTGTCGACCACTATCTCGGGGTCCCGTTTGATCTGTCACGGGTGATGTTCATAACCACAGGGAATCGCATTGATACCATACCCGCCCCCTTGAGGGACAGGATGGAGATAATCTATCTCTCCGGTTATACGGCTGAAGAAAAACTCGGCATAGCAGAGAACTACCTTTTCCCTAAACAGCTCGACGAGCATGGGATAACGAAGAAGGTGCTTAAGATAACAGATTCTGCCTTATTGCAGCTTATATCCCAGTATACCCGGGAGGCCGGCGTGAGGAACCTCGAAAGGGAGATCGCAAACCTCTGCAGGAAGGTTGCCAAAAAGATAGCGGAAGGCGCAACGAAAAAATTTGCCGTCACAACGAGGAACCTCAACAAATATCTCGGAGTGCCTAAATATCTCCCTGAAGAAGAGATGGAGAAGGATGAGACAGGCGTTGCGACAGGCCTCGCATGGACAGAGGCAGGCGGGGACATCATATACATCGAGGCGACCACAATGAAAGGGAAGGGCAGTCTCACACTTACAGGGCAGCTTGGTGATGTCATGAAAGAGTCTGCGCATGCTGCTTTGAGCTATGTGCGTTCAAGGGCAAAGAGCCTCGGCATAAATGACGATATCTTTGCAAAGACAGATATGCATATACACGTGCCTGCAGGCGCTATCCCCAAAGACGGTCCTTCTGCCGGCATTACAATGGCAACATCCATAGCCTCTGCACTGACAGGGAGGCCGGTCTATAAAAGCATAGCGATGACAGGTGAAGTGACCTTAAGGGGAAGGGTCCTCCCTATTGGAGGCCTAAAGGAAAAGACCCTTGCTGCAAAGAGGGTAGGCATTAAAAGGGTGATCATACCTTCAAGGAACAAGAAAGACCTTGAGGACATTCCTAAATACATAAAAAAAGATATGGAGTTCATCTTTGCAGACACGATGGACAATGTCCTGAAGGTTGCGCTTAAGCCGAACAGACGGAAGTCACGCAAGAAATAAGATATTTAAAGTAAGGATGAAGCTTTCAGAAACAGGCGAACTCCCTCTCTTAAAGAAGATAAGGGAGAGGTTCGGTGTCCGGTCTAAGGATATCATTGTCGGTATAGGTGATGATGCTGCGGCAGTGGCTCCCAAACAGAAGAACTTGCTGCTCACCACTGATATCATGGCAGAAGGCATCCATTTCGACCTGCGTCTTGTTACACCATACCAGATAGGCTTCAAGCTAATCTCTGTAAATGCAAGTGATATCTATGCCATGGGCGGCTCTCCAAGGCATGTTCTCTTAAACATTGCAGTAAAGGGCAATTTCGAAGAAGACTTTATCGAATCCTTTCTCGATGGTGTTGGGGGTGCTATGCGTCTTTACCGGACAAGGCTTATAGGCGGAGACCTGTCATCCTCAAGGTCTGGGCTTGTGGTTTCTGCTGTGATCACAGGATATGCAAAAAAGATAATCAGGCGTTCCAGTGCCAGGCCCGGAGACAAGATATATGTTACCGGCAACCTCGGCGACTCAGCCTGCGGGCTCGAACTCTTAAGGCGCATAGGCAGGCCTCTGCATATAGAGAAGGGAGAGGGCAGCGATACGCCTCTCAGATGGTCAATCATGCGACCCCTGTTAAAAAGACATCTGCTTCCTGAGGCAGTTGATCCCGGGAAGGTCCGCAATACTGCCACTTCTATGATGGACATAAGTGACGGGCTTTTTATTGACCTCTCAAGGCTATGCGATGAGAGCAGGGTGGGTGCAAGGGTCTATCTCAGGAAGATACCGCTGTCGCGGCAGATGAAAGAGGCAGCAGCATTTCTCGGTATGGACCCTTACAGGCTTGCAACCACAGGAGGCGAGGACTATGAACTCCTGTTTACTGCGTTGCATAAAAGCAAGGTCAGCTCAATATGCATAGGAGAGATTACAGAATCAGAGAGGGTAATTGTCGGTATTGACAGCAGGGAAAAAGAATTTCAGGCAAGCGGGTTTCAGCATTGGCACTGAGGGATAAGCTAAGACTGATATTCAGCGTAAATGAATCGCCCCGAAGGGTAGCCCTCGCCTTCGCAGTCGGCGTGTTTATAGGCATGTCGCCTCTTTTGGGTGCACACACTATTCTCGGTTTTATTGCTGCAACACTCCTGAGGCTCAATATGCTCGTCACAATGGCCGGCGTTTATGTCACAAACCCATGGACGATTATCCCGATATACACATTCTGCACGTGGGTAGGCGCAAAATGCCTTGGTATAAATGATATAATCCCGGATATTGAATGGTCAGGCGTAACTTTTTTAAGCCTCATAGGGAAGCTCAGTCCTATGTTGAAACCGTTTATTTTGGGCACGATACTTATCGGCACGCTGTCATCCCTTACAGCCTATTTTGTGATTCATTATCTTCTCAAGAGGAAGAAATGACCAGAGTTTCAATAGTAACACTCGGATGTCCAAAGAACGTCGTCGACTCAGGCAACCTTGCCGACGGCCTGAGCAGGGAGGGTATTATCTGCACAGAGGATATGAACGATTCAGACATCGTGCTGGTGAATACCTGCGGTTTTATAGAGGATGCAAAAAAGGAATCTATTGAAGAGATACTCAAGTTAAGGCAGCTCAGGAGCGAAGGCAGGAAACTGCTTGTCTTCGGCTGCCTCGCAAAGAGGTATAAGGATGAGCTGATAAAAGAGATACCGGATATAGACGCTATCTGGGGAGTGGGGGAAGAAGAGAAGATAATTGAGTACTGCAAGAGTGTTGATTCAGGGAACAGGGGGCAAGTGGCAAAAAGAACAAAAAAGACGCAGGATTCGTGTCACCCAGAATTGATCGCGCCTTCATACGCTTACCTCAAGATCGCCGAGGGGTGCGACCGGGGCTGTACGTTCTGCGTGATACCATCAATCAGGGGATCATACATGAGCTTTGAGCCGGAGACAATCCTCAAATATGCTGAAAGGCATATACGTGCCGGCATTAAGGAGCTTATAATAATTGCCCAGGATATCGGGAACTACGGCAACAATAAAGGTTACAACCTGTCATCTCTCTTAAGGGATATATCTTCAATAAGCGGCGACTTCTGGATACGCCTCTTATACCTTTACCCTACGGCATTAGGCAAGGACCTTATATCTGCGATTGCCGGGAATGGAAAGGTCTGCAACTATATTGACGTCCCTCTTCAGCACTCTGAGGATAAAATATTAAAGGCAATGGGCAGGGGCGGGAGCAGGGAGGCATATAAGAATAAAATACGGATGATCAGGGATATGATTCCAGACATCACCCTAAGGACTACTTTCATAACCGGCTTCCCCGGAGAGACAGAGGATGATTTTAATGGTCTTAAGATATTTGTAGAGGAGATGCGCTTCGACAGGCTCGGTGTGTTCGAATATTCAAAGGAAGAAGGCACGCCTGCCTCCAAAATGAAGGGAATCGTTCCGAAGAGAATCGCAAAAATGAGACGTGATGAACTGATGAGGATACAGTCACATATCTCCCTCGAAAAGAACAGACTCATCATCGGGAAGAGGTTTAAGGCCTTAATTGACGAGGTAGACGGTGATATTGCTGTTGCGAGGTTGTATTCTCAGGCGCCGGAGATAGATGGGGTCACCCTAATTCCGGGATGCGGGATGCATCACCCACCACTTCTTAGCGTTGGCGGTTTCGTGGATATAGAGATAACAGATGCCTATGATTATGACCTGAAGGGCAGGGCCGTATGAAGAAGTTCCCATATCTGCACCTCATTTTTTTTATACTGACTTTTTTTTCAACCCTCATCGCAGGCGCGCTCCAGAAAGGGATAAACATAATCGAAGAACCGCTCAGGATACATGAGGGACTGCCGTTTTCGCTCACACTATTAACAATCCTGATGAGCCACGAGTTGTCTCACTATTTCTCATCAAGGATGCACCACACTCAGGCTACGCTGCCTTTTTTTATTCCTGCACCCTCTATAATCGGCACTTTCGGCGCCTTTATTAAGATGAAATCTCCTATCGAGACAAGAAAGGCGCTCATTGACATCGGTGCTTCAGGCCCGATCGCCGGCTTTATAGTGTCGGTGTTTGCATCTGTAATCGGGCTCAGCTATTCAGCAATAGTCCCGACTCATGACTCAACCGGAATACTTGCTCTTGGTGATTCGATTCTCTTCACCATCATATCCCGGGCAGTCATTGGGACGCCTCCTGCGTCACACGACATCTTCCTGCATCCTGTTGCATTTGCGGGATGGATAGGGTTTTTTGTGACATCGCTTAACCTTCTACCAATAGGCCAGTTGGACGGAGGACATATCCTTTATGCCTTCCTCGGAGAGAGGCACAGGGCTGTATCGATGGTGCTTGTTGTGTTGCTCAGTATACTGGGACTCTTCTTCTGGGAAGGCTGGGCAGTCTGGGCGCTTCTTATGTTTTTGCTCGGGCTGAAGCATCCGCCTGTAATTTACTGGGAGACACCGCTCGACAGAAGACGCCAACTGATAGGTTACACGGCCTTGATTATATTTATTCTCACATTTACTCCAACACCCTTTAAGTTAATGTAATTCATTGTCTTGTCCTTGCTCCTAAGGGTCTGCTGTCTTGCCTAAGAAACGATTTAAATGTTATTTTTAAACATGTCTGAAAAACAGAAATTCTACATAGACACCTTTGGCTGTCAGATGAATGTGCATGACTCTGAAAAGATAGCAGGGGTTATGAATGATTACGGCTACTCTCTCACAAATGACCCTAAAGAGGCAGACCTCATTATATACAACACATGCAGCATCAGGCAGAAGGCTGAACAGAAGTTTTATAGTGAGCTCGGAAGGGTTAAATCTTACAAAAAGAGGAATCCAAGCCTTAAGATAGCTGTAGCCGGCTGTATTGCGCAGCAGCAGGGAAAAGAGATATTCAGGCGTGCGCCCCATGTTGACATTGTATTCGGCCCCCAGAACATACATCTGCTGCCTGATCTCATCAAAAACAGACAGAAGGTTGCAGCGAATCACGACAACCAGTTGATAGCAGAGCATGACCTCCCTGCAATGAGGAACTCAGGGTGCAAGGCATGGGTCTCTATAATGTACGGGTGTGACAATTTTTGCAGTTACTGTATTGTGCCCTATACAAGGGGGAGGGAGAGAAGCAGGCCTTCAGAGAACATACTAAGGGAGATAAAAGAGCTTGCCGAAAAAGGTTTTAAAGAGGTGACGCTCCTCGGGCAGAATGTTAATTCATATACGAGTGATACTGACTTTCCTGGTCTTTTAAGGATGATAAACAGGCTAAACGGCATCGAGAGGATTAGGTTTGTTACATCGCACCCGAGAGACCTCTCGGATGCGCTCATGTCAGCCATAAGTGAGCTCGAAAAGGTCTGTGAATGCCTCCATCTGCCTATGCAGACAGGCTCAACAAGGGTGTTAGGTCTAATGAACAGGGGCTATACATACAATGAATACAGAAAAAAGGTAGTTAAATTAAAGGATTTAACCCCTGATATGTCAATTACTACTGACATTATAGCCGGTTTTCCGGGAGAGACAGAGGATGATCATAAGCAATCAGTTGATGCATTAAGGGAGATCGAGTTTGACGGTATCTTTGCATTCAAGTACTCACCGAGGCCCGGGACTGTTGCATCTGATATGGAAGGCCAGCTCGATGAAAAGACCAAGTCTGCAAGACTTGCAGAGATACTTGATGTTCAGGATAGTATCACATTGAAAACTAACAATAAAATAAATAATACAATTCAGGAGATCCTTGTTGAGGGGCCGAGCGAGACTGATGAGAGTATGCTTACAGGAAGGACAAGGACCAACAAGGTCGTCAACTTTAAGGGCGATAAAGACCTTACCGGGAATATTATCAATCTAAAGATAACAGAAGTCAAAAGGCATTCCTTTACAGGCGTAATTTTATGAAGGCTTCTGTACTAACACTCGGCTGCAAGGCAAATCAGGCAGAGAGCGCTACAATTGAGGCAAACCTGTTTTCAAAAGGCTTTGAAATTGTTGGGCTTACAGAAATGCCGGATATCTGCATAATAAACACCTGCACAGTGACCTCAAAAAGCGATTATCAGTCAAGGCAACTGATCAGAAGGGCAAATAGGGCTGGGGCAAGGGTGTTTGTGACCGGCTGCTACTCTGAGCTTAACAAGGATGCTGTCTATTCGATGGATGGAGTTGAAGACATCATTGAAAATAGCAATAAATATCGTATTATCAGTATGATAACAGGATTTCCAGTTGATATTACTTTAAGTTATGAACATATTTCAAAGAGCAGGCTTTTCGTGAAGGTGCAGGATGGCTGCAACTATTCATGTTCATACTGTACTATTCCAAAGGCTCGTGGAAAGTCTAAGAGCATAGAGGTCGGGACTGTAATTGATCATATAGACAAGGCCTCGGGTATCTATAATGAGGTTGTATTGACAGGAATTCATTTAGGAACATATGGTTATGACCTGCATCCTAAGACAAAACTATCATATTTGGTCAAAACCATACTGAATAAAACAAAAATTAAGAGAATCAGGCTCAGTTCACTCGAGATCAATGAGATAGATGAAGCGTTCCTTGAGCTATTATATGATGTGAGGGTCTGCAATCACCTCCACATACCGCTTCAGAGCGGAAATGACAGGGTTTTGAGGCTGATGAGGCGTAATTATACTTCAGGTACCTTCATAAAAGGCATTGAAAACATTATAAAAAAACATCCGGAGATATCTATCGGTAGCGATATTATTGCAGGATTTCCTACAGAGACTGATGAAGAGTTCAGAAATACATATAATTTGCTACATTCCATGCCGTTTTCGTATCTTCATGTATTCCCTTTTTCAAAGAGACCGGGCACCTTAGCCTCAACTATGGCTCCAGACATAGACCATTCAACCAAAGACATGAGGGTCGGTGCTGTCATAGCGCTTGGTAAAAGGAAAAAAACTGACTACATGAAGCAGCAGATTGGCCAGACCCTTGATTCTCTAATAGAAGAGGTCGATGGTGATGGCACATGTACGGGGATAACTCGTAATTACCTGAGAGTAAGGGCTGTTGTAAAGAGCCCGGAGGTTAAAAGCGTTGCCTGTGTTAGGATTGACGGTTACACAGATGAGGCATTGCTTGGACATCAATAACTTGACTTGCAACTATACGGATTTACAGTATTAACCTCCTGCCTAAAACATGCTCAGTTTTGTCCAGAGCATTGACAATCAATAAACCGTATGGGTTCTCAGCCTGCTTAGTAACATTTTACTAACAAAATCTGTTTATATACTATGTCCGATAAGATATATTATGTTAAATTACAGATAATAATTATAACTGCCGCAGGTGCCGAGAAGGGATATTTAAGTTAATGTAAGTTCTTAGAGAACAGAAAATGA
>CAKKPH010000151.1 GCA_919901585.1 Thermodesulfovibrionales bacterium
CGACATCAGGGGTGTATCTCAGGTATATCTTTTCGAGCTCCTTGCAGGTATAGGTGTATTTCTCGGTATCACCGACCACAAAGATTATATGAGGGCATAGCTTCTTCGCCTCATAGATGTTCATCCCTGTCTTTACGCCGTATTTCCTCGCCTCGTATGAGCGGGTCGTGATGACAGTCCTTGCGCCTGAGCCTATGACTGCAATGGGCTTTCCTCTGAGCTTAGGGTTGGCCTGCTGCTCCACAGAGGCAAAGTAGGCGTCCATATCCGCGCATATGATTATCTTTGACATGGCTATGCCTCAAGGTTCTCGATTCTCCATATCAATGAACCCGTATCAAAGGTGATTTCGTAAAGAGTCTTACCGTCAGTCACGGAAAAGTGATATACGTCTTTCTGTCCCTCTTTGGTTTTCCATGTATAGGTTATCTCCTTGACGTCAAAGAGCCTGCCAGACCACTTGAATTTGAGGGGTTTTATCCTGTAAGACATGCCGAAGGACGCCAGCACGCTTATCGTATCTCCTATCTGCATAATTAAAGCCTCCTGATGACGCCTATGACTTTACCAATGATGCTCACTTCGTCAGGCCTGTAACTCACAGGCTCAAGAGACTTATTCTCAGGCTTGAGGATTATTAGCCCCTTATCCCTGTCTCTGTATACCCTCTTTACCGTTGCCTCATCGCCTATGAGGACAACGCCTACCTCTCCGTTCTTTATCGTGCTCTGCGGCCTTACCACAACATAATCGCCGTCAAGTATGCCGGCATCTATCATGCTGTCGCCTGTCACCCTCAGAGCAAAGGCATTACTGTCCTTAAAGAGCGTCCTGTCAACGACTATGCGCTCCCCTGCCTCTTCTGAAGCGAGCAGAGGCCTGCCTGCCCTTATCCTCCCTGCAACAGGCAGCTCAAGCGCATTACCCTGCCTCAACCCTGCCACTTCTATGCCCCTCGCTTTAAGCGGGTTAATGCGTATAAAACCCTTCCTCTCGAGCGCTGAGAGATGCCCCCTTGCAGCAGGCCACATAAAGCCGAAATGTTCACCTATTTCCCTCATTGTAGGAGGATAACAGTGCTGTCCTATGTATTTGCCGACAAAGTCCAGCACCTGCCTCTGTCTCTGCGTCAGGGACTTCATGTATACAAATGTATACTATTTAAGAAGCCTTGTCAAGGTTCTGCATAGCGGCGGGTGTGCGACAAATTTATTGGTAACCGTGTTTCAACTCATTTAAAGCAGTCCGGTTCAATGTGCCCCCTCTTGGGTTAAGAGGGGGAAGGGGGAGTTACTTTATTAGAATTAAAGAAAATATTTAGAGTAACCCCCTCAGTCCCCCTTAACCCAAGGGGGATGTTTTTATGCCGTTATGTATTTTACAGTGAATTTACCTATATTTTTGTCGCACACCCAATAGCGGCAGCCTGCAGGATGCCGTTATTCAATCATGGCTTTAAGCAAGAACTGCCCCGATGTTATATAATTTCAGCAGGAGGGCTTTTGGAGCATGTATAAGAGGATCCTCGCAGCAGTCAATGAACATATTAACTCAGAGGTCTCTGCAAGATATGCGATGCAGCTTGCAAGGGCAACAGGGGCCAGGATGTACGTATGCTACGTTGCTGAGAAGGAGGCCCCGGAAAAGAGCCTTGAGACAGCGGAGGATGCAGTAAAGAGGCTTTTTAACAGCTCAAAGGACCTCGGCATAGATACTGAGAGCGTTGTCGAAACAGGCAGGCCACTGGAGAAGATCAGGGAGTTCGCTGCCTCAGAGAAGATAGATATCGCATTCATAGCAACGCGCAGGGAGGACGTTTACAGGAGGTTCTATGCAGGCACAGTTGCCCGGAGGCTTCTGGTCAGCCTGCCGTGCTCTGTTGCGCTCGTAAGGGTAGTACATATGGGGCGTATATCTCCAAGGAATATCCTTGTACCGTTAAAGGCGCGCGTCGATCATATCAACGAGAGGTCCTATTTTACTGCGATGCTTGCAAACTCCTTTAGGGCAGGGGTCAATCTCTTCCATACCACAAAACCGATAACAAAATTCTTCCATGGCGAAATAGACTTAACTCCTCTTGAATGGAACAGCAGGCTGCCTCACGACCTCTTGCGTTTTGTCGACCGCCTCGAGGAGTACGGCATAGTGCATGAGAAGAGGCTCATGCCGGGCCGGGCCGGGAGGGAGATTGCGATAGAGGCTGCATCAAAGAGATCTGACCTGATAATACTGGGAGCAAGCGAAAGGAGCCTGCTGAATACTTTACTAAGGGGCAACCCTGTCGAAGACCTGATGAGAAGAACTCCGTGCAACCTGATTATACTCAAACCCCGTCATGAACATAAATAGCCTCACAAAAGAAGAAGTCCTTAAAAACCTCGTAACATCAGAAAACGGTCTGAACGAGGAAGAGGCTAAAAAGCGCCTCTCCGAATTCGGTCCGAATGAAATAAAAGAAGTAAAAAAGGTGTCTCTGTCCATAAGGTTCCTCAAACAGTTCACGCATTTCCTCGCCATACTGCTCTGGATAGGCGCAGGATTAGCCATTTCATCGGAATATCTCCATCCGGGCGAAGGCATGCTTACTCTCGGGGTTGCGATAATCGGCGTAATATTCATCAATGCGATATTCACCTTCTTTCAGGAATACCGTGCAGAGAAGTCTATCGAAAAGCTGAAACTCCTTCTGCCCTTTTATGTAAAGACTATAAGGGAGGATAAACAGAGAGAGATACCTGCACGGGAGATTGTTCCGGGCGACGTCATAATCCTTTCCGAAGGAGACAAGGTCCCTGCCGACTCAAGGCTTATCGAAACAACCTATCTCACTGTCACCAATGCTCCGCTCACCGGAGAATCCGAGCCTGTTCCGCTTCAGCACGGGCCGTACACAGGCGACTTGATCGAGAGCAAAAACATCGCCTTTGCGGGAACCACTGTTATGAGCGGCTCAGGAAGGGCTGTAGTCTTTGCCACAGGCATGAGGACAGAGGTCGGGAGCATTGCTCACCTTACAAGCACAGTCGAGGCCGGATTAAGCCCCCTGCAGAAAGAGATCGTGAAGGTTACAAGGGTCATAGCCTTTCTTGCCTCGGTTATGGGAGCCGTCTTCTTCTTTATAGGACATATTATCGGCAAGGGCTTCTGGGAAAACTTTATATTCGCTGTCGGGATAATAATCGCCAACGTGCCTGAAGGGCTGCTTCCGACAGTCACGCTTTCGCTCGCGATTGGAAGCCAGCGGATGGCCAAGAAAAAGGCCTTGATAAAGACCCTAACATCAGTCGAGACACTCGGCTCAGTGACAGTCATATGCACCGACAAAACAGGGACACTCACTCAGAACAAGATGGAGGTCAAAGATATATGGACAATAGACAGTATAGAGTCGACTGTTAATTGTCTGTTGAAATCAGCCTCTCTTTGCAACAATGCACAATTCATTGACGGTCAATACAAGGGCGATCCTACAGAAACAGCGCTTCTTAGATATGCACGCGAAAATATCGGAGATGCCAAGACCGAAAGGATATCCGAAATACCCTTTGATTCAGAAAGAAAGAGGATGAGCACGGTACACAGGCAGTCAGCAGTCAGCGGTCAGCAGTCAGAATTTGTGTCTTTCACAAAAGGCGCTCTCGAGAGTCTGCTTCCCTTATGCGGCTATGCGAGGATCAACGAAAAAAATATTCAGCTCGATGAAAATCTGAAAGAGAAAATTATAAATGCCTATCACGCATTAATGGACAAGGGATTGAGGGTTCTTTCCTTTGCATGCTCAGAACTCAGAACTCCGGACTCAGAACCCGAAAAGGACATGGTCTTTCTCGGCCTCATCGGCCTCGAAGACCCACCGAGGCCTGAAGTGCCGGAAGCCATGAAAAAATGTCATGAAGCAGGGATAAGGATAATCATGATAACAGGAGACGGCAGCAGGACAGCAGTTGCCATTGCAAGAGAGATTGGCCTTGTCAAAGGCCATCCCACTGTAATTGAAGGACACGATTTTGTAAAAATGAACGACAGGGAGCTGAGAGAAAAACTTTCGGGCAAGGAAATAATCTTTGCGAGGATGACGCCCAAGCATAAGATGCGTGTCGTATCAATTCTCAAGGAAGAGGGGGAAAGGGTTGCCGTCACAGGTGACGGCGTTAATGACGCGCCCGCGCTTAAGAAGGCGGACATAGGCATTGCGATGGGCATTACAGGCACTGATGTCGCCAAGGAATCTGCCGACATGATACTCCTCGATGACAACTTTGCAACTATCGTAAATGCGATCGAGGAAGGCAGGGCTGTCTATGAGAATATAAGGAAATTCATAAGCTATATCTTTTCCTCCAATATACCTGAGATAGTCCCGTACCTTGCGTACGTGCTTTTTAAAATTCCCCTTCCCCTCACCATCATGCAGATACTCGCCGTTGACCTCGGGACAGACATGCTGCCTGCCCTTGCGCTCGGGGCAGAGAAACCGACAAAGGATATAATGAAACAGCCGCCGAGGGACCCGAAAGAACGGCTTCTGAACTTCAAACTTTTAAGCCGCTCATATCTATTCCTCGGGCCTGTCGAGGCAGCGGCAGGTCTCTTCGGGTTCTTCTACGTCTTAAACTCAGGAGGCTGGCACTGGGGTGAGATACTCCCGCCTGATAACCTCCTCTATATGCAGGCAACCACAGCCTGCCTCACAGCAATAATCGTCACTCAGGTCGCCAATGTCTTTGCCTGCAGGTCATTCAGGGAGTCTGTCTTCAGCATAGGCTTTTTTTCGAACAAACTTATATTTGGAGGCATCGCCTTCGAGGTCCTCCTGCATATCTTCATCGTCTATCATCCGTGGGGCAGCAGTATCTTTTCGACATATCCCATTCAACTGAGCACATGGCTGGTCTTAATACCATTCGCATTCCTTTTATTCTTTGCAGAGGAGGGGAG
>CAKKPH010000152.1 GCA_919901585.1 Thermodesulfovibrionales bacterium
CTTGCGAAGGACATGCTGGAGCATCTTCAGCGGGCAGCAGTCAGTCTACGACCCATGGGTGGTCAGAAGTCAGGAAAATAGAAAGGAGTCTTTAGTCATACCAAATATATCATTGTTGAATTAAATCCATCAGTAAAGGCAAGGCAGCAGGAATTGCTGTCAGGATTTATTGATAAGGTCAACTGGGTTTCTGATTTGAAGGAGCTGGGAGAGGTTAGAGGCTGTCTTATATCAAACGAACTCCTTGATGCCTTTCCGGTGCGAGCAGTCAAGATGAGCGATGAACTCATGGAGATTTTTGTTGATGTTAAAGGCAATGAGTTGACCGAGTTAACGGTGCCATGCGGGAAAGATACTAAGGAATTCTTTAAGGAGTTTTCTGTTGAATTGCCGGATGATTACAGGACAGAAGTCAATTTCAGGATCAGGGACTGGCTTAGAGATGTTGGAGATAAGCTTATTGAAGGATTTATTTTGACTATTGACTACGGATACCCTGCGTGGGGTTATTACAGCGAAGAGAGGAGCAGGGGGACGCTGCTCTGCTATCACGGCCATCAGGTTAATGAAAATCCATATCAGAATGTCGGGGAGCAGGACATAACAGCGCATGTAAATTTCTCAGCATTGAAAAAATGGGGTGAGGAGGCCGGTCTAAAAACCCTTGGGTTTTGTCCGCAGGGGACATACCTTGTCTCGCTCGGCATTGATGAGGTTATATCGGAACTCTATGGAGGTTCGCCTGACGCCTTTGAGATTGCAAAGATCAAGGGACTGCTTTTGCCTGAAGGCATGGGTGAATCGCATAAGGTGATGGTTCAGTATAAAGGGAGCGGCAATCCGGAACTGCGCGGGTTCTCTCTCAGGAATCAGGTTGGGAAGTTATAGCGTAGAGTTACAGAGTCAGGAACATATGAAACATAGGGAACCGAGTTTGTCTAATAACGTCCATGTTACCCCCGTCTCGTACAAAAATGGGTGTGCGACAAATTTATTGGTAACCGTGTTTCAACTCATTTAAAGCAGTCCGG
>CAKKPH010000153.1 GCA_919901585.1 Thermodesulfovibrionales bacterium
CTATTGAGTTCGAGATTACAAGAGGGACAACCTTCAGAGAGGCAGTTGAATCGCTTGCCAAGAAAGGACTTGTGCGTGACAAGTGGGTCTTTATACTGCTTGGCAGGCTCACAGGCATAGACCGGAAGATAAAGGCTGGATATTACCCCATATGGGGCTCAATGAGCCCATGGGATATATTCAAGGCCTTCAGGCGCGGCCAGATCATAGAATATGAGCTGACAGTGGTCCCGGGCGATTCGCTCCTTGAGGTAGGAGAAAAGTTATCCGGTCTCGGCATAACAGATGTCAAGAGTTTTTTTCCCCTCTCGAGAGACAAAGACATGCTTATTGACTATGACATAGATGCCCCTTCTTTGGAAGGATACCTTTTCCCTGATACCTATAAGTTTCCGAAGGGGCTTTCAGCAAGGGAAGTAATTACCCTTATGATAGAGCGGTTGAGAAATGTATATAATACAGAGATGCTTTCACGCACATATGAGCTTAGATTAACCGAGAGGGATATACTTACGCTTGCCTCTATCATAGAGAAGGAGGCTGTAAATGACGAAGAAAGGTCCCTGATTGCTGCGGTTTACAATAACAGGCTGAAGAAGAAGATGCCCCTTCAGGCAGACCCGACAGCAATATACGGGGTAAAAAGCTCAAGAGAAAAAATAACCAAAGAGGACCTTTTGAGAAAAACAAAATATAACACATATATAATCAATGGACTTCCTCCCGGGCCGATAGCTTCCCCGGGACTCAAGTCTATACTTGCTGCGCTTTACCCTGCTGATGTGCCATACCTGTACTTTGTTTCAAACAATGACGGTACACACAGTTTTTCAACATCACTAAGCAGCCATCTTGATGCTGTAAAGGCATACAGGGACAAGAAAAAGGCTAAAGGCAGGAATACAGTTAAAACAGAGGGCTTGAATAGATGATAAGCAGGGAGAAGACAAGACTGATATTCGTAGGCAATGTCCCTGTCGGCGGCGGAAGCCCGGTATCAGTCCAGTCAATGACAAAGACGGACACGCGTAATGTTGCAGCAACTGTGAGCCAGATAAAGTCCCTCGAGGCAGAAGGCTGCGACATAATCAGGCTCGCAGTGCCAGATATAGAGGCAGCAAAGGCATTAGGAGCGATAAAGAAGTCCGTAACCATTCCTGTCATAGCGGATATTCACTTTGACTGGAGGCTCGCTCTCGAAGCTATAAAACAGGGCATTGACGGCCTAAGGATAAACCCGGGCAATATCGGCGCAAAATGGAAGGTTCAGGAGGTTGTTATAGCAGCCTCAGAGAGGTCAATCCCTATAAGGATAGGCGTGAATGCAGGCTCTCTCGGCAAGGACCTGCTCACGAAATACGGCCATCCTTCTGCAGAGGCTATAGTCGAAAGCGCTGACAGGCATATCTCGATCCTCGAAGAACTCGGTTTTTCGAACATAAAGGTATCGCTCAAGGCATCTGATGTGGTGATGACCGTAAACGCATACAGGCTATTTTCCAAAAGATATGATTTCCCCCTCCATATCGGGATATCAGAGGCAGGGCCTTCGTTCACAGGCATCATAAAGAGCTCTGTAGGCCTCGGTATATTGCTTTCAGAGGGTATTGGCGACACAATGAGGGTCTCTCTCACCTCTGACCCGTCTGAAGAGATTAGGGTTGCGTACTGCATACTGAGGTCGCTCGGTCTTACCAAGAGGGGCGCAGACATTGTGTCATGCCCTACCTGCGGGAGGTGCGAGATCGACATAAGGGGCATGGCTGCTGAGGTAGAGGAGAGGTTGCGGCAGATAAAAAGCCCCATTAAGGTTGCTGTAATGGGCTGTGTTGTGAATGGCCCGGGTGAGGCAAGGGAGGCAGATTATGGCATTGCCGGCGGCAGAGGCATAGGGCTGATCTTCAGAAAAGGCGAGGTCGTAAAGACAGTCAGGGAAAACGAGCTCCTCGAGGAGCTTTTTAAAATGATAGGAGAGCAGGTGAGCTAACCCCTTTTCTTCAGAAACTCACCGAGTTGCTTGTCTATCATTGAGATATGATCGAGTATCCAGTCAACAACTATCTGGTTTGTGGCAACAGAAAGGTCATATGAACCGGGCCTCCTCCAGGCCTCGATCTTCTCAAGCTCAACCTTTAGTTCAAAAAAGTTCTGTATAAATTTCTCATGCTGCAACCTGTGAGGGTCGTAATTAGGATAGCCGGATTCCCTCATGATTTTTTGCTCAAGGCTGAAGTGCTCGACGATATAGTCTTCAAGGAACTTTATCACATCACCTATCTTATATTTGCAGGTATGGTCTTTTATTGTGTCGACAAGGCTGTTTATCCTGTTGAATAGCTCCTTATGCTGGTCGTCTATCGTTTTTATGCCAACCGAAAGATCCTCTGTCCACTGCATAACCCCTCCTTAGCGGTGTTCTGAGAGAAGGATATCCCTAACCGCCTTCAGGTTTCTTGCATCGTCATCTTCTGCCTTCTTGGGGGTTTCGAGTATCAGGGTGATATCCGCAAACGCAGGATGGTTTATGAATCGCCCAAGCCCGTTTGACCCTATCTTTCCGATCCCTATATGTTCATGTCTGTCAACCCTGCCGTTTAAATCCCTCTTTGAATCATTCAGGTGAATTAGTTTTACGCTCTTGATGCCAAGATGCCTTTTTATCTCGTCGGCAATTCCGGATATGCCTTCTTGAGTTGATAAGTCATACCCTGCCTGAAATGCATGGCATGTGTCTATGCATACATTGCCAATTAGGGGACGGTTGGTCTTATCTATAATCTCTGCGAGGTCTTTTATGCCTGATGATATGTCTCCCCTCTCACCTGCAGTATTTTCGAGCAGCAGTTTTGCCTTCCACTCCTTTTGTCCCGACACGATCATAAGGGCATCAGTCGCCCTTTTGCGTCCGGTTTCTCCGGTGTCCTGTGATGCACTCCCGGTATGAAGTACGACATAATCAGCACTCAGCATATCAGCGATATCCATCTCCTTTATCAGGAGCTTTATTGATTTTTTGATGATCTCTTTATCTGAGGAAGCAAGGTTTATGAGATACGAGGTATGTATAAAAACCGGGTCTATATTATGAGATTTTCTTAACTCTCTAAACTTGAGGACAGATTCTTTGGGTATCTGATCAACGTCCCATGCACGGGGGTTATGGGAGAATATCTGGAGGGTATTGCAGCCAAGCTCCGCAGCCCTCCCGATCGAAAGGTGAATACCTCCGGATATGGACGTATGTACTCCGAGTCTCCTCTTTAACAAAGGCATCTTCTGATATCTTCTATTACCGTGGCTGCGCGCTGAATGCAAAAGCCTCTTTATGTTTATAACTACATTCTACAAGAGCCGTTTAAAAAGTCAAGGACAACACAATCAGACCAGTGTATCACATCAGACAAAAGACTTGACAATGAACTTATGTGAAGGCTTTAATATATAACTGTGAAAAATAAGACAATCAAGACAAGGGACAGCAGGTACTTTCCGTTAAGCCTCATTATAATGCTCGCGCTGATTGTCATATCTGCCTCATGTTCAGGCAAAAAGGATATCAGGCCTGAAGGCGCTTTTAATCCTGAAAAGACATTTAACAAGGCTAATGAACTCATCGATAAAAAGGAATATGAGGATGCAAGAAAACTGCTTCTTGAGGTGAAGAACAGGGATGTGACTAAGAAATATGCCCCTCTTGCACAACTCAAGATAGCAGAGTCATACACAAGAGAGCAGGAATATGACCCCTCTATTGAGGAGTACAGGAACTTCCTCGCAATGTATCCTGACCACTCATACGCATCATATGCCCAGTACCAGGTTGCCATGAACTATTTTGTCCAGATAGAAAGCCCTGACAGAGGTTTTGGCGCAGCCTCAAGGGCACTTGTGGAATTCGAGAAACTCAGGGTCATGTTCCCGCGGAACCCTTACAAGGAGGCGATCGAACTCAGGATCGAGAAATGCAGGGATACCATTGCAGGCTACGAGTTCCTGGTAGCAGAGTACTATTACAAAAAAGGTTCATACAGCTCAGCATTGAGAAGGCTCCAGACATTATTGACCAAATTTCCTGATTATAAAAAAGAGCCGGAGGTCCTTTATCTCCTTGGCCTGTCACACAAAAAGCTTGGCAATAAAGAGATGGCTATCGAATACTTTAAACGCCTGCTGGAGAAATATCCCAATGACAAGATCATCAAAGACGCAACAAAAGAGCTCTCCTCCCTTACGAAGTAATCCCTATTACCCTGTCTTTCTGGATTTAAACGGGAAACAATGTGTAATTATCGGAGGCGGAAAGGTCGCGGAAAGGAAGTGCTCTTCTCTTATAAAGACAGGCGCAGAGATAACCTTAATAAGCCCGTCGGTTACAAAGCATCTCGAAAATTGCTGCAAGAGGGGTTTGATTAGGCATATCCGGCGTGAGTATAAAAACGGTGACATTAAATCAGCATTTCTTATAATTGTTGCGACTGATTCAGCAGAGGTTAACAGGAAGGTATATGGGGATGCAAAAAGGCTTAATAGGCTTATAAATGTGGTCGACAACCCGCCTTTATGCACCTTTATCGTCCCATCTCTCATAAGGAGAGGAGATTTAACTATAGCGATCTCGACTGGCGGTGCAAGCCCGGCAGTGGCAAAGGCTATAAGAAAAGAGCTTGAGTTATTATATGGTACTGAGATTGCCGTATACCTGAGCAGGCTAAGGAAAATACGCCTGAAGACATTGAAGGAAATACCTGATAAAAGAGAGCGGGAGAGGTTCTTGAAAAAACTCGTTGATACCTCCGGTTTCCTGCGTCACAAAAAACCCGAGCCTTAAGATTGCATTGTATTACTCAACTGTCAGTATCTCAAGGAGCCTGTCGAGCTCCTCAAGGGAATAGTATTCTATCTCGATGCTCCCCTTTTTCCCCTTATTATGTATCCGCACCTTTGTGCCAAGGCTCTGGATAAGCCTGTTTTCGAGAGATAGTATCTGGGGGTCCTTGCTTCCTGAGAGGGTCTTTTTCTTTTTTGCGCCCTTGTCCCATCCCTTTGCGAGGGTCTCTGCCTCACGCACGCTCAGGCCCTTGTTTATTATCCTCCTTGCAGCCTTTATCTGGCCGCTCCTGCCCTCAATCGAGAGTATCGCCCTCGCATGCCCCATGCTCAACGACCCCTTGCTGATAAGGGCCTTGATATCGTCCGGCAGTTTTAAGAGCCTCAGATAATTGGCCACCGTAGCCCTTTCCTTGCCGACCTTGACCGAGAGGTCTTCCTGTGTCAGATCGAATTCCTTCATCAGCCTGTTGAATGCATCTGCAGTCTCTATAGGGTTCAAGTCCTCCCTCTGGATATTCTCGATAAGGGCTATTTCGAGGGAATCTGCTGGCGACACATTTTTTATTATGACCGGGACTTTCTTTAGCCCTGCAATGGAAGAAGCCCTCCACCGCCTCTCGCCGGCAATTATCCTGAATGTACCGTCGCCTTTCCGTGATGCGATTATCGGCTGGATAACACCCTTTTCTTTTATGGATGCAGCAAGCTCTTTGAGCGATGAGTCATTAAAGTTCCTCCTCGGCTGCTGCTCGCCCGGGAACAGCCTGTCAATATCAACGTGAATAATGTCTTCTGTTTTGTCGGGCAGGAGCGATTCAAGGCCTTTACCGAGAGCCATTTTCATTCAATATCTCCTTTGCGAGTGCAAGATAGCTTTGAGCCCCGCTTGAGCGGACATCGTAAAGCATTACCGGTTTGCCATGGCTCGGAGCCTCACCGAGAGCGACATTTCTGGGGATCACAGTCTTGAAGACCTTCTCACCAAAATGCCTCCTGACTTCTTCAGCAACCTGATGTGAAAGGGTATTCCTCGTATCAAACATAGTCAGGAGAATGCCCTTTATGTCAATATCCGGGTTAAATGAATTCCTGACGCGGTGAAGTGTCCTCGTAAGCATGCCAAGCCCCTCAAGAGAATAATATTCGCATTGCACAGGCACAATAACAGATTCAGCAGCAACGAGGGCATTCAGTGTCAGCAGCCCGAGAGATGGCGGACAGTCTATAAGTATATACTTGTATTGTTTTTTTGCCTTGAGCTCTGAGATTATCCCTGAAAGCAGGAATTCCCGGCCCTCCCTTCCGACAAGCTCGACCTCAACGCCGAGGAGGTCAACTGTTGAAGGGATAATATCAAGGTGCTCGACAATAGTATGGACTGGGGCATCGTAAACGCTGCATTTTCCGGCATATATGTCATACAGGCTGTTTATGGCCTCGTTACGGTCTATGCCGAGCCCGCTCGTTGAGTTTCCCTGAGGGTCGGTATCTATTATGAGGATGTCTTTTTCAGCAAGGGCGAGTGAAGCGCCGAGGTTGATGGCGGTTGTAGTCTTTCCGACACCCCCCTTCTGGTTAACTATCGCTATTGTATTGCCGCCCATTGAATGATTCTAACAGAGTTAAGGATATTAGGGCAAGGCGGCAAATTCTTTGTATGATTTCAAAAATGTTCCACGTGGAACATTTGGGTTCTATTGGCGTCTGTAATGCCACTATATCAATCAGTTTTTGGGTTTTTCATCTATTTGGCTGCTTAAAGGGTTTTGCTGGTCAATGCCTGTACCTTTAACTCCTTGTATTTCATTGTCTTTTCACTCGACCCCTTGAATCCTCTTTTTTTCCTATAGGATATTGGATGACAGGAATGCAGGACTGTCTATCGGCGTGATTAAACTCAGTTTTCTAAAATAGATCACTTTATATGTGGCAATAGCAATCGTTAGTTCAGCAGCCGGTCTTCCGCCCCTGAAATCAGAGATTTCAGGGGACTTCAGCCCTATAGCCCAGACCCGTGAAATCCTGCCTCAATCCAGCCCTTGCCTTCCTGTGGTTATGTTTATGGGGTAAGGCTGTCCTTCGAAAAGATATAAACTCTGCCTGCTTAAATAGAGCGTACATGTGGTGTTATGTTCACAACTGTCCAAAATATCTGTCAGAAGGGCTGAAGGCCGAAGAAACATAATAACGACACCTTATAAAATTAATCCACGT
>CAKKPH010000154.1 GCA_919901585.1 Thermodesulfovibrionales bacterium
TCTCTATGTGGCGCTCTGCCCCGAGTTGAATGTTTCCAGTTTTGGTGAAAATATAGAAGACGCGAAAAATTCTTTCAGGGAGGCTCTTGAGGCTTTTATTGAAGAGTGCCGGGAGATGGGGACTTTGGAAGAGGTTCTGGAGGAGTCCGGATTTACAAAGGTCGGTAATTCGTGGGAATCCAGAAAGCCGGTGACTGAAGAACAACTCGCAATCGCTGTGTAAATGCCGGAACAGAAAATCATTCCTCTCCATTATGGAATCCTCGTAAGAATATTCGAACTCGACGGGTTTGTTGTCAAAAGAAAAAGGGGAGATCACATCGTTATGACGAAACCCGGAATTAAGAGACCTCTTGTGATAAAGACCAGCCCAAGACTTGTCCCTGTGACACACATCCGCACCAATATGACGACTGCCGGAATGACACGAGAAAGATTTTTCGAGCTTCTGGAAAAAGTGAAGTAAACTGGTGTATTCATGAGTCTGCATAAAGATTCTGAGAGTTTACCTGACGATGACATACGGCTATTCTGAGACTATTTTGTTAATGCACGGAGTGTTTTCATAGGCAGAAAAAAAGACTGTTTATGATCTGGAAGATGGATAAATCCGTAGCGCTTGTAGAAATCCCGAGCGCGGTCGTTTTTGGCATCCACAAACAAACCAATACTTCCGGCATGGTCAGCAATGAGAATAGTACGGTGAATAGCTTCAGCAAGCAGGAGTTTTCCGTATCCTGCGCCCTGGTGCCGGAGCGACACTGCGAGGCGAGCAAGCCGTACAGCAGGAAGCTTGTGATTGGGATACATGTGGGTGTAAGAAGAAGGAAGATGATCTGTTGTAACCTCACAAAGCGTAAGAGTGAAGAAACCCAGGATGGCGGCTGGTTTGTCATTCTCAACAAGTACGAAGGTGCGGGATATTCCTTTTTCTCCATGCTGCCGGGCCGTGGCTCTGAGAAAGGCGTTAAGTTCAGCAACACCGCAATCAAAACCGGTGCGGTCTTGCTCACCAGAGAGCGGCGCTATTTTGAGCACAAAAGTTTTTTTCTCTGCTGAAAGGCTTTTTTCAATTGCATGGTTGGCTGCGGCGGGTTTTCCAGAAGGTCAAAGACGGTTTTTGCCGCTTGTGTAGAGAGATGGATCGTCCGTTCCCGCGCTATGATATCGTTGGCCTTTTCGAGCGCTGACTGGACGATGAACTGGTTGAGCGTTGCGCCTACTGTTTTGGCAGCCTCAGCGATACGTTCATAAACATCGTAGGGCATACGGGCAGGGATTCTTTCTTCAGTCTTTGTGAGCGCCATATTTCACCTCCTAAAATGTTAGTGTAGCAAAATGACGCCAAAATGGCAATGTCTGGTTGATACCCAAATCACGATTTACAAAAAGAGGTATAAATTGTGGGCATGTGAAAGGAGAACTTTGGGGAATTGGGGATATAAAAATCCCAATATGGTATCATGTTAATCATATGAGTACGCAAAGGCTCTTGAAATTAAACCGAAGAAACGGACACTGTCTGAACTTCCCGGTATTTTTGAGATGATTCCTAAACTCGGGGATGACCGCGAAGTTTTTAAAAAGGACCTCAGCAAATCACGTAAGAAACAGCCGCCTCGGCGCGCATGATCTTATTATTGCCGCTGCCGCTATTTCGTTTGGCTCCACAATTATAACCACGAATGTCAAGGATTTCATAAATATCGAGGGCATCCGAGTTGAGAAATTTCTGATAAATGGCAAAGAAAACAGAAAATAACATCCTTGCTAAAATCAGGGCAACCATCAAAAAACACTCCATGCTCTCAGGCGGAGAAACGGTGTTGGTCGGCCTGTCAGGAGGCCCTGATTCTGTATGCCTTCTTCATGTTTTGCATGAACTCAGGGACGAATTCAGGCTTGGACTTCATGCGATATACATAGACCACGGCCTGAGGCCTGATGAAACACCTGCCGAGATTGATTTATGTAAAACCCTCTGTGAAGGACTCTCTGTCATTTTTATTGTTAAGGCAATAGACGTCAAGACTTATGCAAAAGAGCATGGACTTAACAAACAGGATGCTGCAAGGGACTTGAGGTACAGGGTTTTTGATGAAGTTTTTTTTGACATAAGGGCAGACAGGCTTGCACTCGGACATAATGCGGACGACCAGATCGAGACATTATTTATGAGGATATTCAGGGGCTCAGGTCCAAAAGGGCTTACAGGGATTCCTCCGGTGAGAGGGAAAATAATAAGGCCGTTGATAGAGACTGAACGGAAATATATTGAAGAATTTTTAGACGAGAGACGAATCAATTATATTGTTGATTCGTCAAACCTGAAAGAAGATTATCTCAGAAACAAATTACGCCTTTCATTCGTCCCTGAGATCAAGAAAATTAACCCTGATATCGCTGTGACCATATCGCGCACTATGGATATACTGAGAGAAGAGGAAAGATATTTTGATATCCTCGTCACAAAGACCTTGATGAAACTAATCAGCAGAAAGACAGACGCGCACATTGAATTATTTCTTTCTCCGATGGAATCAATGGAAAAGGTTATTTTAAGAAGGGTTCTGAGAAGGGCGATTGATGAGACAAAGGGGCTCCGCGGGGTAGGGTTTGTACATATTGAAGACATTATTGATTTAATCAAGCAGGGAAGGCATGGAGACAGGCTTTATCTCCCAAAAGGGCTTCGAATTATAAAGAGCTATTCAACGCTCGCAATGATCTCAGAGGCTCCATGCAGAATTGAGACATATGCCTTGAATGTTCCGGGCGAGGTTGTAATCCGCGAAACCAAGTCTGTGCTAAGGGCATCTATTGAAGATATGGTTAAAGACTACGGTGACGGGAAATCTGTCATTGTGCTTGATGCGGACAAGGCAGGCCTGCCGCTGACTGTAAGGGCAAGGGATAAAGGAGATTGCTTCTTTCCGATGGGATTCGGCAAGAGGAAGAAACTGCAGGACTTTTTTGTTGACGAAAAGGTGCCGAGGGATGAGCGTGATTCTATCCCGATAGTCGTTTCAGGCAGTGATATTGTCTGGATTGCAGGATACAGGGGTGATGAAAGGTTTAAGGTTTCTGAGGGGACAAAACGGTTTCTTAGATTGGAGATTAAGAAGGGGATGTGACGAGCCTTCGCCTTGAAAACCTTTTGCGTAAATAGTAAGCACAGTATAACACATAATTATAACATTATGTGTTATACTGTGCTAATAAAATGATAAAATCTTTTGCCGATAAGGATACAGAGAACTTATATCTAACAGGTAAAAGCAAGCGGTTCACTTTGGCTGTCTGCAAGGTCGGGATAAGGAAATTAGATTACTTAAATGCGGCGATAAGATTGGAGGATTTAAGAGTTCCTCCTGGCAACAGGCTGGAAGTTTTAAAAGGAGATTATAAAGGGAAGCATAGCATCAGAATTAATGAACAATACAGGATTGTTTTCAGGTTTATTGATCCTGACGCTTATGAGGTAGAAATCACCGATTACCACTAAAAGGAGACGGTCATGTTTGATTTAAAGAGAGAACCAAATCACCCTGGAGAGATATTAAAAGAGGAATTCCTAATCCCTCTCGGCATGTCTCAGTCGCAATTGGCAAAGGAGCTTAAAACGACCTTTAGGACCATAAATGAAATAATAAACTGCAAAAGAAATATAAGCACTGAAATGGCAATTCGGCTGGCAAGATATTTTGGCACCTCAGAAGAGGTATGGCTTAATCTCCAGAATCAGTATGATTTGTTTAGGACAAAATTGAAAAAACAGGCTTCCTTTAGACATATTAAGCCGCTAAGCGCTATTCATAAGCAAGCGGTCTAAAACGATAATGACGAAAGTCAACGAAGCCATGAATAAGGATTTGAAGGTCATTGAGGAATTAACCGCCCTCGGCTGGAAGCGGGGAGAGGTAATATGCTTGGTTTAAACGAAGCAGGTACTTGTCGCGGAGGATATTAATGGTTAGAGTCCGTTTCGCTCCAAGCCCGACAGGCCACCTGCACATAGGAGGGGCGAGGACTGCGCTTTTCAACTGGCTGTATGCCAGAAACAATGGCGGCAAGTTCATTTTAAGGATAGAGGACACTGATACTACCCGCTCCACCGATGAATATATTGAGGCAATAATCGAGGGCATGAAATGGCTGAACCTTGACTGGGATGAGGGGCCGTTCAGACAGACTGACAGGTTTGACATATATAGAAGCTATATTGACCGGCTTGTTGACGAAGGCAAGGCATATCGCTGTTATTGCACTGCTGAGGAGCTTGAACAGCGAAGGCATGAGGCGCTGGAACAAGGCAGATCTCCGAAGTATGACGGCAGATGCAGGGAATCGGGGCAAGAAGCGAGAAGCAAGGGGCAAGGGGCTGTAAGGTTCAGGATGCCGCAGGAAGGGCAGGTCATTGTAAATGACATGATTAAAGGCAGTGTTGCCTTTGATAATAATCAGCTTGATGACCTAATCATCATGAGGTCAGATGGAACGCCCACATATAACTTTGTAGTTGTAGTTGACGATGTGGATATGAAGATTACGCATGTGATAAGGGGTGATGACCATTTGAACAACACCCCCAAGCAGATCCATATATATAAAGCTCTCGGATACGAAATACCAGAATTTGCGCATCTGCCGATGATACTCGGCTCTGACAAGGCAAGGCTCAGCAAACGGCATGGCGCTACATCAGTCATGGCATATAAGGATATGGGATATCTCTCTGATGCGCTTGTTAATTATCTTGTCCGCCTCGGCTGGGCTTATGGGGACCAGGAGATTTTCGCAAGAGAGGAATTGGTTAAATGTTTTTCTTTTGAAAATGCCGGAAAATCTTCAGCAATCCTTAACCCTGAAAAGCTCCTCTGGCTAAACAGCCAGTATATTATGAAGACACCGGCAGAAGAACTCGTTGAATTTGTAAAGCCGTTTCTGGTAATAGAAGGGATAATCTCAGAGGGGCAGGACCTTGACAGAATATGGCTTGGAAAGGCGATAACAACCCTCCAGGAGCGTGCAAAGACCCTTGTTGAGCTTGCAAAATCTTTGCGCTACTATATTGCCGAAGACATAGAGTATGATGAAAAGGCAAAGGCAAAATTCCTGAATGAAAAGAGCCGTGATTTACTGGTTGAACTGCAAAATTCTCTTGCTACTCTTTCTGATTTTTCGCACACGGAGACCGAAAAAGTATTTAAGGCAATAACTGAAAAACACAACATCAAACTCGGCAACCTCGCCCAGCCTGTGCGTGTGGCTATGACCGGCGGCACAGAGAGCCCCGGGATATTTGAAGTCCTTGAGATAGTCGGGAAGGAAAAGACAATAAAGAGACTGGAAAAGGCGATTGAGGCTATTGGGTGATTAAGCTCAGAATGGTCTGTCGGATCATTTCCTGTCAATACTGTATTTGCCAGGTCCTATAAAGATTAGGCTGAGAAAAACTATCCCATCCTCAATTGCATGGGCTGCGACTTTTAACCCATCTCCTTTGCCGAGGTGCATTGTAGCAGCGACAGCCATAGTTGTCGTAAGAAGAATACAGGCAGGTCTGAATAAAATGCCCAGTATAAGGCAGATGCCTCCGAAAAATTCTGAGAATGCAGCCATGAATCCCCAGAATACAGGTAAGGTTTTAACGCCGATAACCGTCATTGCCATACCAAGCTTTTCCCATATCCCAGGACCCCCGATCAGTTTAGGGTAGCCATGCCAGAGAAACATTACCCCCAAGCCTATTCTGAGAATCAGGAGCCCAAAGTCTTTGTATTTGCTTAAAAACCCTAAGATCACATTGCCTCCCCTTTGTCGTAATAGTGATTTATTCAAAGATTATATCAGATTGTTGGTAGAGAAAGGACATTTAAGAGATTGTGTTAATTCTCATCGAAAATGGACCCCATGGCAGATGCGGATTGTTTCCTGTTTAGTAAAGCCACCTTCAGCATCTAATTCTGTCATTCCGGCTTGTCCGGAATCTTTCTTTGTTTTCAGAAGGATTCCTCTACGAGCCTGTGGCCGGCGCGCTTCGCTTGCGGGAATGACAAATTGTGTGGCCTTACTTATGACCTCCTTAGTATCTCGCGACAAGCATCAGAAATCCAGCGGACTCTTCATCTCTTTGAGGGTCCTGCTCGGCACGCAATGTGTGTAAATCATAGTAGTTCTGACGTCACTGTGACCGAGCAGCGTCTGAATTGTGCGGATATCGTAATTTGCCTGCAGCAGGTGCGTGGCAAAAGAGTGGCGAAAGGTGTGGGAGGTGACGCGTTTCGTAAGCTTCGCCCGCCGGACAGCCTCGTAAAGCGCCAGTTGGACGTGTGTTTCATGAAGATGATAGCGCCGCAGTTCCCTGGTACCCTCCACGAAAGTGTAAGCGTCAAGTTAAACGCACCCCTCAGAATTTTATGTTGGCAATGAGATCCCGATCCACATGCTGAGGAAGTAGTACTTTGTAATCTGCATCCACCTCAGCCATCGGCAGCCGTTCAAACAGATGCCGAAGATAACGGTATGGCTCAAGATCATTCGCCTTTGCGGTCTCTATCAGACTGTAAATCGCTGCACTTGCCCCGGCTCCCCTCGGACATCCTGCGAACAACCAGTTCTTGCGGCCCACAACGAACGGTCTAATCGCATTCTCCGCAAGATTGTTATCTGGTAGAAGCAACCCATCCAGTGTGTACCTCTCAAGGCGTTCCCACTGATTGAGTGTATATGAGACAGCCTTGCCAAGAAGTCCCTGCGGTGGCGTCGTTGGTGAAATATCCTCAAGCCATTTTTGAAATTGTTTCAACAGCGGCACAGATCGCTCCTGCCGCAACTGATACCGATCCTCTGCTTTAAGCCCCTTCTCATCAGCTTCCTTCTCAATAGCATACAGATTCCGGATATTCTCAAGAGCCTTATCCGCATTCCCGTTCTTCTTACTCCCTTTGGGTCTTGCCTTTATTACATCCATAAACTTACGGCGTACATGTACCCAGCAGCCTAAGTGTACTATGCCGTTTCGTTCCCCAATAACATTGTAACCCTGATAGCCATCAGTCTGTATGTAGCCCTGATACCCATTAAGATATTTATGCGGAACCTGGCCAGAGCGACTCGGATCATAGTGAAAGACCAGTGCCGGACGTTCCACGTCTCCACCTCGAAACACCCACATATATGATTTACTCGTATTGGGACGCCCGGGCTCATTTAGTACCTGCACCGGCGTCTCATCCATATTGATCAAAGGCCCCGAGCGTATCTCCTGCCGAAG
>CAKKPH010000155.1 GCA_919901585.1 Thermodesulfovibrionales bacterium
GGGTCAGACACCATGATTGATTATAGAAAACATTAGAAAAAAGTAATAAAATAGGGATAGGGCGATTTAAGAACATAAAGGAGGTTTGATTATGCCGGTTGCAGAGAAGAAGACAGGACATCCGTATATTTCTATTGACCGTAAGATTTCGGAGGGCCAGCCGGTTATCAAGGGCACCCGTATAAAAGTATTGGATATAGCCGCCAGGTATGAGCTTATGGGGATGTGTCCGGATGATATTGTTAATGACTATCCGCACTTGAGACTTGAACAAATACATGACGCGATGTCTTACTATTATGAGAACAAGAATATACTCGACAAGAAATACAGGGAAGATCAGGCCTTCCTGCTTCAGCTTAAGAAGAGCTATCCGTCAAAGCTGAAAGCCAAGCTCGGATGACTATTTATGCTGATGAAAATATAGAGCGACCCATCATTGAAGGACTGCGCAGACGCGGGATAGCAGTGATTTCCGTAGTTGACCTTGGGTATGCTGGCAGTCCCGATACTTTTCATATCAACAAAGCATTTGAGGCAAATGCTGTTATCCTTAGGAGAAATACAAACCCTAACCATCCCCTTGCATGACGAGCTTGATATCGGAACCTTACGTGCAATCGTATGACAGTCCGGCCGTTTTATTCCAGAAGATCAAATAAAGAAAGAATTTTATTCTAATTGACCGGGTGCGTGAACTGCACAAAAAGAAAAACTACATCGCTCCATCAGCGGAGTGAGGCAGAGAAATTGAAGACAACCCTTGACACAATTCTCTGAAAATTTTATCCTTAGCCATGAAGAAACTCTGGGCAGGAAGGTTTAAGGGCAGGACCGCCACGATAGTAGAGTCCTTCACTGAATCGATATCCTTTGACAGGCGCCTCTGGAGATATGATATCGAGGGGAGCATTGCACATGTCAGGATGCTCGGCAGGCAGGGCATAATATCTAAAGTGGATTCTGAAAAGATAATCAACGGCCTTGAGGAGATTGCAGGTGAGATCGAGTCAGGCAGGTTCAGGTTCAGTGAAGGACTCGAAGACATACACATGAATATTGAGGCGGCCCTTATAAAAAAGGCCGGAGATGCCGGCAAGAAGCTCCATACAGCCAGGTCCAGGAATGATCAGGTCGCCCTTGACCTGAGGCTCTATCTCAGGGATGAGATCGGCCGGATAACAGCCCTCATCAGGGAGTTTCAGAAAAACTTAATCGGTAGTGCTGAAAGACATATCGGCTATATCATGCCCGGATACACGCATATGCAGAGGGCACAACCCGTGCTCCTGCCTCATTACCTGCTCGCGTACGCAGAGATGTTTGAGCGGGATGCCGGGAGGTTCGGGGACAGCCTTAAGAGGGTCAATGTCCTTCCCCTTGGGTCATGCGCGCTCGCAGGCACGTCCCTCCCCATTGACAGGGAATATGTAGCTGAACTGCTCGGCTTCAGCAGGGTCGCATATAACAGCATAGATGCAGTCTCTGACAGGGACTTTGCGATAGAGTTCCTCTCAGATGCGAGTATAACTATGATGCACCTGTCGAGGCTTTCAGAGGAGCTTGTGCTCTGGTCAACAGAGGAATTTTCATTTATAGAGCTTCCGGATGGATATACTACAGGCTCGAGCATAATGCCCCAGAAAAAGAACCCTGACGTTGCAGAGCTTATCAGGGGAAAGACCGGAAGGGTCTATGGAGGCCTGATTTCGCTTCTAACCATCATGAAGGGTCTTCCGCTTGCTTATAACAGGGACATGCAGGAGGATAAGATACCCGTCTTTGACGCAGTTGATACTCTAAAGGCCTGTCTTGCAGTGGCCGCAGACATGGTCTCCCAAATTAAGTTTAAGAAACAGAGGATGTCGGATACTGCCTCTGAGGCCTTTTCGACTGCAACAGACATTGCAGAATATCTCGTCAGAAAAGGACTTCCCTTCAGGGAGGCGCACGAGGTGACAGGCAGGATTGTACGCCACTGCATTGACAGCAACAAAGGGCTCACAGACCTGCATATAAAGGACCTTAAGGGGTTTTCACGGATAATAGGGAAAGACATCTACAAATATCTGACTGCCGAAGGGTCTGTAATGGCCAAGAGATCAGGGGGCGGAACCTCAAGGTCAGAGGTCGAAAAGCAGATCAGAAGACTGAAGAAGATAATCGCCGGCAAGAAGTGACGAAGATCAGGCTTAAGCAAGGGATGTCCAGACCGGCCGGTTATTGCAACAACGCTTCATCCATAATTACTTATGCATGCCTAATCTTCATCTTGCTCATTATAGCCTCATGCGGGAAAAAAGGCCCTCCAACCCTGAAGTCATATGAGAAGCCTGATGCGCCATTGTCATTATCAGCAGTTCACAGGGAAGGCAATATAATCCTGTCGTGGGCTTACCCTGCAAATCGCAAGGCTTTGATAAAGGGCTTTAATGTCCTGAGGTCAGCTGGCGATGGGTTTAAGGGCATAGGTTTTGTTGCTAATGACAAGGAGAATTATATCGATACTGACTGCAAACAGGGAATGACTTGTCAGTATAAGGTAGTCGCCCTGAGCCTGACAGGCATATTAAGCAAGGAATCTAATGCCATAAAAGTCACTCCGCAGCCCTTGCCTCTGCCGCCTGAGAAGGTTGCCTTTGCAGTAAAGAATGATCATATTGAGCTATCGTGGTCCGGTTCATTCTGGGATGTATGCTATAACATTTACAGGACAAAGGAAAAAGGCAAGTATACTCTTAAGCCTCTGAACAATGAGCCTGTCTGTATGACATCCTATAAGGATACTGTCTTCCCTGAGCTGTCGGTTTATTACACAATCAGGTCATTGTATAATACAGGTATAAGGGATGAAGGCTTTGCCTCTTATGAAATTGTAATAACACCATCAGATTTTAGACCGTCGCCTCCTTCTGGGCTAAGGTTCGCTCATGCGGATGACAGGGTTTATCTTACATGGGAAGTAAGCCCTGAGGTCTGGGTGAAAGGCTACAGGGTATACCGGAGGACCGGCGATGAGAAAGACTTCAAGACAGTCGCTGAGGTGAAGACCCCTTCCTTTACGGACACAACTACATCCGGCAAAAAGGCCTGGTATATGATTAAGTCCCTCGGCCCTGTCTCTGAAAGCCTGCCCTTGATTGGCGAGATACCGGCAAAGACCCTTAACTCCATTGAACGCTGACTTCAGACGGCTAAATGCCGGCTGCTTGCAGGCCCTGTTGATTTGAATCTTTCAGCCATGCTATTGTTCATAAAATGGACAATCAGTCCTCTGACGACATATCGCTCAGAATCCTCGATGAAGTCACATTGGATCAACACTGGTTTGCGGTCCACGTCCGGTCGAGGCACGAATTCAGGGTGCTCGACAGGCTGACACAAACAGGCATTGAGGCCTTCCTGCCTGCAGTCGAAAGACTTAGCAAATGGAAGGACAGAAAAAAACTCATTGATTTCCCGCTCTTCCCGGGTTATCTCTTTGTCCGCATTTCAAAGGACTACCGTGATATGCTTGCCGTGCTTAAGACAAACGGTGTTGTGCGTTTCCTCGGCCTCATCCCCGGAGAACCTGAGCCTGTACCGGACGACCAGATAATTTCTCTTAAAAAACTGATAGAGAACAAAGAAGCCCTCGACCCTTACCCTTTTCTCAGGGAAGGGCATAGGGTAAGGATAAGGAAGGGCCCCCTTGCAGGAGTCGAGGGGCTGCTTGTTAAAAAACATGGCAAGCACCTGCTCGTCCTCTCAGTCGATATCCTCCAGCAGGGAGTGTCCTTAAAAATCGAGGCATCTGAAGTTGAAGCCATATAATAATCAGCTTGCTCGCTTGTAAGCTAATGTCCTGTCTCGTAAATAGCTTTACTTTATCTGTCATTCCCGCAGAGCCTGTCCCCGCTTGTCGGGGATCGCGGAAATCCTTCTTTATAAGAGGGGAAAGATTCTCTATGAGCCTGTGGCCGGACAAGCCGGAATGACAGCCCGAAACAATGTAAAGAACTGTTAGGGACAGCACACTAATCATTACGTAACCAAGCTCGAACCTCGAACAGTCTCTGTCGCTTGCAGGCTTGCCCTCTGCCCTCTGCTCTTGACTTCCCTCTTTTTCGTATGTTATCGTTCACTTGATGAACAGTCAAGTCTCTGACGACATATCGCTCAGAATCCTTGATGAAGTTGCTAAAGAGCCTGCCCTTACCCAGAGGGCACTGGCACACAGGCTCGGCATCGCCCTCGGACTCACAAACACATACCTTAAACGCCTCTACAACAAAGGCCACATCAAGATCAAGACCCTGCCCAGGAACAGATTAAAATATATCATCACCCCAAAAGGCTTGATCGAGAAAACAAAACTCACATACAGCTACATGCACCGTTCGATAATCTACTTTAAGGAAGTACGGGAAAGGATCGAGCATGCCTACACAATGATGACCGCCTCCGGCGTAAGCAATGTCCTCCTCTGGGGGGACGGTGAGATCGCGGAACTCTGCTACATATCGACGCGCGGCCTGCCGATCAGGATTATAGGTGTTGTCGACGGAATAAGCAGGAAGAAAGGCTTCTTTGACTGCGATCTCTACACAAAAGACGAAGTAAAATATCTCGATTTTGACGCGGTCCTTATCGCATCGATAAAAGACAACATTACAGGCGATATATCAGAGATATCGAAGGTCTCTGGCATAAGCCCTGACAGGGTATATCACCTTTAACTTTTAATTTCCTGCGGTCTTGCCGCAGGGAGGTTCATTTTATTGATTTACTATCCGTAGGCTGCATCTGCAAAAAGCAGGATGTAACTGAGAGAGCGGAGCAGTGCCAGCTTGTACGCTTGCTCGCTTGCCCTACAAAGAACGGTTGGAAAAGTTCACTAATTCAACAACGTCCCTAAAAATGCGCACTAATAAAATAAGCAGGTTATTTCTTTTTGCCTTAATTGTTCCCCTTGCCGCAGCTTCGGTGTCCAGACATTGTTTGATCGAATCAGCGTATCAGAACCAGATGTTTATACACAAACTTTCTGATGAATTAAGACTTTTGGAATCAATGAGAGTAAACGGCGGTGTTTCTATGCGGGTCTTGTGGATGATTTCTGAATATAAAGTGGCTGAGAGTGCGGTATGGGGGGAAGAGGAAGCACGCAGAATGCTTTTCAAGCCACTTGACATTGACACAGAAAAGGCAAGGATCACGTTTGACGGACGGACATGCCGCGATGTCATTTTTAAAAAAGAGACAGTGAATGCTAAAGAATATTTAGAGCGTGTATATCGATCCACATCACGTGCAGCAGGCATTGACGATGAGAAAATCGAAGCGATAAAGACCAACTGCGACCTGCCGGGTTTTGCGGAATACATGCGCTTGAAAGACAAGAGGCTTGTTATTCAGATTAACGGCGTTTTCTTCTTTTTTGAACCGGTTGTGAATTACTGATGAGGGTTATTTATGCAATCATGGCGGTTGTTTTACTGTTTGCGCAGTATGCCTGGACAGCGCATGCCGCTGAGTATTTTGTTCCTGCGCCCCTTGAACCGAAGCTTGCCAGTGATGGAAATGCGCTATACAACGCCATTCCTCCGGTTGTCTATCTGCATGACCCCAATCCCTCCCGCGAACGGATGCGCATCCCTGCGCCGACTAAACTGCTTAAAGCAATCGAATCCGTCACCGCGACCTTTTCAATTACCTATGTGGCAAACGGCGGTTCAGACCCTTGGGGTGAAACTTGCTATACCTTCCCTGAGAACGCTAAAACCGCTTTTAATGCTGCAGCCAACATATGGGCAAACATCCTTCAGTCTTCTGTGCCGATAACAATCAGCGCCTGTTGGGCTAATTTAGGTTCAAGCAGCACGTTAGGGTATTCCGGTGGGGGGCCTTCACGAAGAGATTTCCCAGGTGCCACTTTTGCGAATACCTGGTATGCAGGTTCACTGGCGAATGCCTTGGCCGGCTCTGATCTCGACCCGGGTCAATTTGACATGTATCTCACCTACAATAGTAATTTTTCCTGGTATTACGGAACAGACGGCAATACACCGTCAAACCAGCATGACTTGATGTCAGTTGTTCTGCATGAGATAGCTCACGGGCTCAACTTTGCGGGTTTTATGTCGTATTCAAGCACTACAGGGCAGGGTAGTTGGGGCTATGGCACAGGTTATCCCAATATTTACGATACGTTTATGAAAGATGCTTCCGGCAATCAGCTTATCGATACTGGCGTTTATGGCAATCCCTCCACAGCCCTCGGCAATGCCTTAAAGTCTAACAACATCTGGTTTCATGGAAGCAATGCGATGGCTGCAAATAGCAGCCAGAGGGTCAAAATCTATGCTCCCTCAACATGGTCAGAAGGGTCCAGCTACTCACACCTTGACTATAATACCTTTAATAACACTTCAAACCAACTTATGGTGTATGCCATTTCATCAGGCGAGTCTGTCCATGATCCGGGCACGGTTACAAAGGGCATCTTAAAAGACCTTGGATGGAATATTACTTCAGACCAGGCATGCACTTACAATATCTCGCCAACAAGCCAGTCCTTCGCCTCATCAGGAGGCACAGGCAGTGTATCAGTGACAGCCTCCATAAGCAGTTGCGCATGGACCGCAACTGAAAACCTTGACTGGGTCAGCATTACCTCAGGCGCAAGCGGCACAGGCAACGGCACGGTGAATTATTCTGTATCGGCCAATGCAACCGGAGCAACAAGAACAGGCAACATGACCGTAGCAGGCCAGACTTTTACCATTTCACAGTCAGGGATCAGCCTTACCATAGGAGAGGCTGTAGACAACACATCCTTAACATGGACGACCGGCGGTAACGCTGACTGGGCCGGACAGACGACTGTCTCTTACTATGGTGGAGATGCCGCCAGGAGCGGAACAATAACCCATAACCAGACGACATGGGTGCAGACGACAGTAACAGGGCCAGCCACACTATCGTTTTACTGGAAGGTATCATCAGAGAGCAGTTTTGACTATCTGAGGTTTTACATAGACGGAGTTGAGCAGACCGGCAGTATAAGCGGCTCAGTAGACTGGACACAAAAGACCTACACCATATCATCCGGCAGCCACACCCTCAAGTGGGAGTATACAAAGGACATATCTCTAAACAACGGCTCAGATGCAGGATGGCTGGACAAGGTTGAGTTTGAGTTTACATCAGGCGCAGCCTGCTCCGGCAGTGTTGTAAATCTTCAGAACGTAACATTTTTGTCAGGTCAGATCTACAATTGCGCAGCCACGACATCCATCACAGCAGGCACGGGGGTGACCGTTCAAAACGGAGCAACTGTAACCTTTCAGGCGCCAACAATCAACCTACAGTCCGGATTTAGTGTCGAAAGCGGGGCAGTGTTCAATGCAAGGCAATGATTGTCGGAGGCTGCCGGCATATAAAGTTTTT
>CAKKPH010000156.1 GCA_919901585.1 Thermodesulfovibrionales bacterium
TGCTTGAGCCCTCAGACCCTGCAGAGGCAAAAGAGTTCATAAAGACAGCTTTCAGGATGAGCGAGGACTTTGATACCCCTGTGCTGCTGAGGACAACGACAAGGGTGTCCCATGTTAAGGGGCTGGTGGCTCTTGGGGAGACTGAGCAGTCAAAGGTCAAGCCGGGCATTGAGAAGATACCCGAAAAATTCGTTATGCTGCCTGCAAACGCAAGGAAGAGAAGGATAGAACTCGAAAAGAGGATGCATAGGCTCTCTGAATTCGCAGAGGCCTTTCCTGAGAACAGAATAGAATGGGGTAACAGGAAGATGGGCTTTATAACCTCAGGCATATCTTATCTGTATGTAAAAGAGGCTTTCCCTGAGGCATCCGTCCTCAAACTCGGCATGGCCTATCCCTTTCCTGAAAAGATGATAAAGCATTTTGCCGGTGGCGTGGAAGAGGTTTTCATTGTTGAGGAGCTCGACCCGTTCATTGAACTGCATGTCAAGGCTATGGGTGTAAAATGCAGGGGCAAAGAGCTTATTCCCGCATACGGCGAATTGAATTCCTATATTGTAAGAAAATCGATCACAGGTGAGCAGAAGGCAAGGTCCTTTGAGCCCGTCCCTATATCACTCAGGCCTCCGAACCTTTGTCCCGGATGCCCCCACAGGGGAGTATTTTATGCTATCTCCAAGCTCAACGTCTTCGTTTCAGGAGATATAGGCTGCTACACTCTCGCAGCATTAAAACCTCTGTCAGCCATGGACTCCTGCGTATGCATGGGCGCAAGCATAGGCGGAGCATTCGGAATGGAAAAGGCACTCGGACAGGAGGCGCTCGGAAAGATCATAGCAGTCATAGGTGATTCCACCTTCCTGCACTCAGGGATAACAGGCCTGATAGACATTGTCTATAACAAGGGCTTTACAACAGTTGTCATACTTGACAACAGGACAACAGCCATGACAGGACAGCAGCCTAACCCTGCAACAGGCATAACCATAACCGGCGACTATACAACGGTCATTGACCTTGAGGCAATCTGCAGGGCAGTAGGAGTCAAGCATGTTTATACAGTTGACCCTAATGACCTTGATGACACATACAAGGTCTTAAAGCGCGAAATCGAGAGGCCGGAGCCTTCTGTTGTAATAACCAAAGCCCCGTGCGTTCTTATACCTGCGGTAAAAAACAGGAAGAACAAGCCGCTTTACACTGTTGAGCAGGGAGGATGCAACGGTTGCAAGGCATGCCTCAGGATAGGATGTCCTGCGCTTGAATGGGTCCCGATGACACCGGAAGCTGCTCAGGAACTCGGGTTCAGAGAGAAACAAAAAGGCTATGTAGTGATAAACCCTGTATTGTGCGACGGCTGCGGACAGTGCGTCAGCCTCTGCAAATCCGGCGTAATCGTTCTTACTGAGAGGGAAGATGAAGGAAGGTAATATAATTTTCTGCGGAGTAGGAGGTCAGGGCATACTCCTGGCAAGCGAGATAACATCCTATGCCCTTATGAAAACAGGCTTTGATGTAAAGAAGAGCGAGGTGCACGGCATGGCACAGAGGGGCGGCGCTGTTGTTGCACATCTGAGATACGGAGAAAAGGTCTTTTCTCCGCTGATCGGGCCCGGTTCCGTTGACATACAGGTCGCCTTTGAGATGCTTGAATCACTAAGATACCTTGAGTATCTGGGCACCAGCAGCAGGGTCATCGTGAATACACAAAAGATCCTGCCCTCTCCTGTTGCAACCGGGGTCGAGACGTATCACAGCGATGTTATCGGACAGCTAAAGGGGCTGGGTCTGACGGTCTTTCCGGTAGATGCATTTGAGATAGCAAAGATGGCAGGCGAGATAAAGGCTGTCAGCATGGTGCTTGTAGGTGCATTGTCCTGTTTCCTGCCTGCAGGCGAAGACGTCTTTTATTCTGTTATAGAAGAAAGGGTTCCGGAGCGTTTCCGCAAGGCTAACCTTGAGGCATTCGCAGGGGGAAGAAAAGCCATAACTGATATGAACAGGTAACCCTTGCAAAAAGCTGTTTTCTCAGGCACAATTTCGTGTATAATTAACCCTGCCCTGAACGGCATAAGCAATGAGGAGGTATGAGAGGCAATATGCTTTGGAATGAGGAATTTGAGACCCTGCCGAGAGAGGCCTTGGAGGCACTCCAGCTAAAAAGGCTAAGGGCCCTTGTTGAAAGGGTCTATGCGGCAGTACCTTACTACCGCAGCAAGATGGATCAGTCCGGAATCAAACCTTCCGATATAAAGAAACTCAGCGACCTCTCCAAGCTTCCTTTTACTACAAAAGAGGATCTAAGGATAAATTACCCCTTCGGACTTTTTGCAGTCCCTTTTGACCAGGTGGTGAGGATACATGTATCCTCCGGTACGACAGGCAAGCCGACTGTTGTCGGATATACAAAGCGTGATATAGATTCCTGGGCAGAGCTTATGGCAAGGACCCTATACTGCGGCGGGGCGCATCAGGGAGACGTCGTCCATAACGCTTATGGCTATGGCCTTTTCACCGGGGGCCTCGGCGCCCATTACGGTGCCGAGAAGATCGGCGCTGCTGTCATCCCGATATCGGGCGGCAACTCAAAAAGACAGATTATGATTATGCAGGATTTCGGCTCAACAGTGCTCATGTGCACCCCTTCTTATGCCCTTAACCTCGCCGACATCATGAAGGAGATGGAGGTTGAATCGTCTTCGCTCAAGCTGAGGGTCGGCCTTTTCGGTGCAGAGCCGTGGTCTGAAAAGATAAGGGAAGGGATAGAAAAGAGGCTGAATATACAGGCGATAGATATATATGGCCTTAGTGAGGTCATGGGCCCGGGAGTTGCAAGTGAATGCCTTGAGGAAAAGAGAGGCCTGCATATCTTTGAAGACTTCTTTATACCTGAGATAATAAACCCTGAAACAGGCGAGGTCCTGCCTCACGGCGAAAAAGGCGAACTCGTATTCACCACCCTGACTAAAGAGGCCTTCCCTGTAATACGCTATAGGACAAAGGATATAACAAAGCTCATCACAGAGCCCTGCTCCTGCGGGCGCACCTTCCACAGGATGCAGAGGATAACCGGCAGGACCGATGATATGCTGATAATCAGGGGCGTCAATGTATTCCCCTCACAGATAGAGCATGTCCTCATGAGCATCGAGGGTGTTGAGCCGCATTACCAGATTGTCGTTGACAGGGATGGCGCCCTCGATATCATGGAAGTTCAGGTAGAGATCAGCGAAGAAATCTTCTCTGACGAGGTGAAGGTCCTTGAAAGGCTCGGCAAGCGCATTGAAAGGGAGATAAAGGACCTCCTCGGCGTTTCGTGCAAGGTGAAGCTCGTTGAACCTAAGACAATCCAGAGGAGCGAAGGCAAGGCGAAGCGGGTCATAGACAACAGAAAGCTTTAAAGGGAGGAGAGATGAAGGTTGAGCAGATTTCTATATTTCTTGAAAACAAGTCCGGAAGGCTTGCAGAAGTGTCCGCTGTTCTTGCTAATTCAGGTGTAAACATCAGGGCCCTCTCTCTCGCTGACACCTCTGACTTCGGCATACTGCGCCTTATTGTCAATGATACTGAGAAAGCAAAGCAGGTGCTGAAAGACAATAGTTTTACCGTCGGCAAGACTGAGGTCGTGGCTGTTGAGGTGGCTGACAAGCCGGGGGGCCTGGCAGGGATACTGGAGGTTATAAAAGACAGCAAAATTAACGTTGAATACATGTATGCGATGATACACAAGAGCGCCGGCAATGCTATAATTGTATTCCGCTTTGATGAATCAGAGAAGGCTATTGAAGCAATGCGCAAGGCTGGAATCAAGATTCTCAAAGGGGATGAGGTGTATTCGCTTTAGTCCCAATAAATCACATTAAGAGGAGGAAAGTATGAAAGCAGTCAGATTTTTAGTAGCAGTACTGGTTTTGGTTGCGCTATCTTCCGCACCTGCCTTTGCTGCCGATACTATTAAGGTCGGCGCAATCCTTGCGGTGACAGGTCCGGCTTCGTTCCTTGGAGCTCCTGAGGCTAAGACGCTGGAGATGCTCGTTGAAGAACAGAACAAGAAGGGCGGCATTAAGGGCAAGAAGATAGAGCTTATTATCAAGGACACTGCTGCAAGTCCTGAAAAGGCGTTCTCCTTTGCCAAGCAGCTGATAGACGAAGAAAAAGTCTTTGCTATTATTGGCCCTTCCACCAGCGGCGAGACTATGAAGATAAAGAATGTTGCAGAGGAAGGCAAGACCATACTCCTCTCATGCGCTGCCGCTGAAGTAATAGTAAACCCTGTCGCAAAATATGTTTTTAAGACCCCGCAAAAAGACAGCCACGCTATCATAAGAATCTTTGAGCAGATGAAGAAGATGAATATCTCAAAGATCGGCGTACTGTCAAGCAACACAGGCTTCGGCAATGCCGGCAAAGCTCAGATAGAGAAACTATCTCCTGAGCACGGCATCACTATCCTTGTCAATGAGGTCTATGACAAGGCTGCCAGCGACCTTACTGCTGAGGTAACTAAGCTCAAGGCTGCAAATGCACAGGCGATTGTAAACTGGTCTATAGAGCCGGCGCAGTCAATTGTCATAAAGAACGCCAGACAGATAGGTCTTAAGATACCCATTTTCCAGAGCCACGGCTTCGGAAACATAAAATACGTTGAGGCAGCCGGAGAAGCAGCCGAAGGCGTAATTTTTCCTGCCGGGAGGCTCCTTATTGCAGACACGCTCACAAAGAGCCATCCGCAAAAGTCTGTGCTTTCCAAGTACAAAAAGGATTATGAGACTAAGTTTAAAGAGGATGCCAGCACATTCGGAGGCCATGCTTACGACGCCTTTATAATCCTCATGAATGCAATCGAAAAGGCAGGCACTGACAAAGAGGCTGTAAGAGGCGCTATTGAGAACATGAAAGGCGTGGTCGGGACAGGAGGGGTCTTCAACTTCTCTGCTGAAGACCATAACGGCCTTGATATCAATGCCTTTGAAATGCTCACAGTCAAGAACGGGAAGTTTGTAGTTCTGACAGATACAAAGAAATAGTAATTTCTGATATTTAGTGCAATTCGGGAGTATCCGTTATAACACAGATACTCCCGAATTGTTGTTCAGGTACGGAATGAACTGGGAATTTTTCTTTCAATACATTATTGCAGGAATTACCTATGGGACGATCTATGCGGTCGTAGCCATAGGGTTCAATATCATATATAACGCAACAGGCATCATAAATTTTGCTCAGGGCGAATTTGTAATGATAGGGGGGATGACCGCAGTAACCTTCAGTCATTTCATGCCGCTGCCCTTTGCGATTGCATCGGCAGTCCTCGTCACTATGATAACCGGAGGGGTCATAGAGATACTCTTTATCCGGTGGCTTTACAAACCTTCCGTGATAAGGATGATCATCATCACTATAGGTCTATCGATCCTCATCCGGGAGATGTCCATGCACATATGGGGTGAAAGCGTCAGGGCGCTCCCATATTTCACCGGCACCTCTGTTAGCTCTATCAATCTCGGTGGTGTGTATATATCTCCGCAGGTAGTCTGGGTAGTCGGCATAAGCGCGATTGCCGTAGTCTGCCTGAATTTTTTTTTCAGTTATACGCTGCTCGGCAGGCAGATGAGGGCATGTTCGGCGAACAGGGATGCGGCAAGGCTTTGCGGGATCAACGCCGGGAACATGGTAACACTGTCGTTCATGCTCAGCGCTGCTATAGGCGCTCTTGCCGGATGCGTTGTCTCGCCTATCACATATGTTCAGTATGACAGCGGCACCCCTCTGGCTATTAAGGGATTCACAGTTGCCATACTCGGAGGCCTCGGAAACAGCATGGCTGCTGTAGGTGCAGGCATGATACTTGGGGTACTTGAATCCTTCAGTATCTGGATAATGCCGGCAGCATACAAGGACGCCATATCCATCACGATCCTGCTCCTTATTCTTTTTTTAAGGCCAAGCGGTATATTCGGCAGTGCTGAAGTCTCGCGGCTGAAGGAATTCTGATGAGGGCCAAGTATCTTCAGCTTTTTGTTTTTGCCGGTCTGCTCGTCGTTATACAACTCATAACCATGTTTACCGGCAGCGTTTATCATCTCACACAACTGACAATGACCGCATATTACTCTCTGCTGATTATCGGGCTCTGCATGCTCATAGGTTATGCAGGTCAGATATCACTGGGCCATGCAGGTTTCTTTGCCATAGGCGGCTATATATCAGCCTTTCTGACCACCTATGACCTTACGCCTCATCAGGAGAAAGTTATTATATCTTTGATAAAAAAGACGGGTATTCTTGTCAGCAGACCTGACCTTTACGGGGGCAGCTTGATTAATCTCCATCCATGGGCAGCATGCATGATAGCTATTCTGACAACGATTGCTATAGCCTATATTATCGGCGGGCCTGTCCTGAAACTCAAGGGACATTATCTTGCCATGGCCACGCTCGGCTTCGGCATCATAGTATACCGGATTGTAATAGGCACTGAACTCCTCGGCGCTGCTGACGGCATTTCCGGCGTTCCGGGCTTTTCGCTGTTGCCGGGGGTTGTAATCTCAGGGAGTTCTGCCTTTAGGGTCAAAAATTACTATACCTCATGGGGGCTTGTTATAGCCGCGATGGCCTTGCTCATTAACCTTATTCACTCCCGCATAGGCAGGGCGCTTTCTTCAATACATGGGGCTGAAGACGCTGCCGATGCAATGGGCATCCCAACGGCAGAGTATAAGCTTAAGACGTTTGTCCTTAGTGCAGCCCTTGCATCTCTTGCAGGCGTGCTCCTTACCCATTACAACGGCGGCATTGGACCTTCCGAGGCGTCTGTAATGAAATCGGTGCGGTATGTAGCGATTGTTGCGATAGGCGGAATGGCAAACCTCTGGGGTGCACTCTTTATGAGCCTTCTGCTCAACTATCTTTCACTGAGGGGCTACTTCGGTACATTTGACGATGCCGTGTTCGGTGCTATCCTTATTATTATCATGCTCTTTGCGCCTGACGGACTCCTGAGGAAAAAGACGATCAGCGATATAAAAAGGCTTTTCGCGCGCAATACTGCCGAAAAGGAGATGCTGTGACACTCCTGTCTATAAAAGGAATAAACAAACATTTTGGCGGACTCCATGCAGTAAACAATGTCTCATTTGATGTTACAAAAGGAACGGTCAAGGCATTGATAGGCCCCAACGGCGCAGGCAAAACAACCCTCTTCAATCTTATCTCAGGTTTTTTGCAGGCTGATACAGGGGCAGTTATATACAAAGACAGGGAGATTCAGAGGTTAAGGCCATACCAGATTGCTGCTCACGGCGTTGCACGGACATTTCAGCATATACGGCTTTTCCCTAAAATGACTGCGCTTGAGAACATAATGATCGGACGGCATACACACAGCAGGGCAGGATTTATAGCAGGGATGCTGAACCTGCCCTTTACATGGAAAGAGGAAAAGGAGATTAAGGAGAAAAGCCTTGAGATCATGGACTTCCTCGGCATAACCGGTCTTGCAGACGCAGAGGCGACAAGCATGGCTTACGGACAGCAGCGCATTGTCGAACTCGGCCGCGCCCTTGCCTGCGAGCCTGAGTTATTGCTGCTGGATGAGCCTGCCGCAGGCCTGAACATGCGGGAAACCAATGAAATGGGCAGACTCATCTCGAGGATCAGGGACAAGGGCATAACAGTCCTCATTGTTGAGCATGACATGTCGCTTGTGATGAACATATCCGATGAGATCATCGTATTGAGCTACGGTGAGAAGATAGCAGACGACAGGCCAATCGCGATTCAGAAAAACCAGGAAGTGATAAAGGTCTATCTCGGAGAAGAGAATGCTTAGGATAAGAAACCTTGAAGCCGGCTATAACAGCCTTAAGGTATTAAAGAAGATATCTATGCATGTCAGCTCCGGAGAGATAGTCACTATTATCGGCGCAAACGGAGCAGGCAAGACAACACTCCTTAAGACAATTTCCGGACTTATTAAGGCGAGGGCAGGTGAGATAGTGTTTGAGAAAAAGGACATAGTTCCACTTGCGCCTGAAAAGATCGTTTTGCTCGGCTGCTCGCTGGTGCCGGAAGGGAGACAGGTCTTTGCGACATTGACTGTCAAGGAAAACCTCATTCTCGGAGCATATGTTCAGTACAGGAGGAAACGGACAGACGAGGTATCAGAAGATATGGACCGTATTTTCAAGCTGTTCCCTGTCCTAAAAGAAAGAGGCCGGCAGCTTGCAGGCACACTCTCGGGCGGCGAACAGCAGATGCTTGCAATAGGCAGGGCGCTGATGTCCAGACCGAAACTGATTATGATGGACGAGCCCTCAATGGGACTGGCTCCGCTTATAGTTAAAGATATTTTCAACATAATCAGGAAGCTCGGAGAAGAGGGCAGCACAGTGTTGCTGGTTGAACAGAACGCAAAGGCAGCGCTCGGGATTGCCGACCGGGGCTATGTCCTTGAGACAGGCAGGATCATCCTTGAAGAAAAGGCAGAAGAACTGCTGATGAACAAGGACGTTCAGAGGGCCTATCTGGGCCGCGACCTTGATTCAGAGGTTGAGATTAAATAGCAGACGGAGGGATACATGTACTGGGAAGAAAACAACGAGTGTATGGACAGGGATGAGTTGAAGCAGCTTCAGCTCGAACGGCTTGAATCAACGCTTAACAGGGTCTATCTGAATGTGCCGTTCTACCGCAAGAAATTCGACGAGATGAATATCGATATTGACTCCATACGTTCCTTTGATGACCTTCGCAGGCTCCCCTTTACAACAAAAGACGACCTCAGAGACAATTATCCTTATGGACTCTTCGCTGTGCCCTTGAGAGAAGTCATACGGATACACGCATCATCCGGCACCACAGGCATGTCAACGGTCGTAGGATACACCAAGAACGACATTAAGACCTGGTCTAATCTCGTAGCAAGAACCCTGACTGCAGGGGGGGTGACCAAGGATGATGTTGTGCAGATCGCCTTTGGTTACGGGCTGTTCACAGGGGGGTTTGGCCTCCATTACGGTGCAGAACGCATCGGCGCTTCAGTTATCCCGATGTCAAGCGGCAACACTGCCCGTCAGGTAAAGATAATGCAGGACTTCAAGACCACTGCTTTGATATGCACCCCAAGCTATGCACTCCTTATTGCGGATACAATTAAAGATATGGGGATAAACGTGAATTCGCTCTCCCTGAAATACGGTCTTTTTGGAGCTGAACCATGGTCAGAGGGCATGAGGCAGGAGATACAGGAGCGGCTCAAGATCATTGCCACTGATAATTATGGGCTGAGCGAAGTCATGGGCCCTGGAGTAGCCGGTGAGTGCCTCGAAAGAGACGGCTTGCATCTGAACGAAGACCATTTCCTTATAGAAGTCATCAACCCAGACACCCTTGAACCTGTGCCCGCTGGAGATGTAGGGGAGCTTGTGATAACCACTCTTACAAAAGAGGCGTTCCCTGTCATACGCTTCAGGACAAGGGACCTTACAAGGATACTGCCTGAGCCATGCAAGTGCGGAAGGAATTTGATCAGGATGAGCCGTGTTATGGGCAGGACCGATGACATGCTCATCATAAAAGGCGCCAATGTCTTCCCTTCACAGATCGAGTCTGTCCTGTTTGATATTGAGGGCACGGAGCCTCATTACCAGATAATCATTGACAGAAAGGGGGCTCTTGACGACGTTACCGTGCATGTTGAGGTCTCAGAGACAATATTCTTTGATGAAATGAAAAAGCAGAGCGAGTTGATTGACCTGATAAAAAGACGCCTCTCTTCAGAGCTCGGCATATCCGTCAACGTCAGGCTCGTTGAAAAGAAAACGCTTGAGCGCTTTGAAGGCAAGGCCAGGCGCGTTATAGACAACAGGAAGTTATGACTTCATCAAAACTTTATCCCGAAATCAGGGAAGAGCGCCGACATCTCTCCAATGCGGTTTGTGAGGAGCATGATGCCGAAGATGATCAGCAGCAACCCGCTTATAATCATGATCACACGCATGTACTTCAAAAGCTTGCGCGAATAGCTCAGGAAGCTGTTGATCGCAAGAGACGAGATTAGAAACGGTATAGCAAGACCGAGCGAATATACTGCAAGCAGCTTAAATCCATAAACTGCAGAGGCCTTTGAACCGGCATAGACAAGTATAGTCCCGAGGATCGGTCCGATGCATGGAGTCCACCCTGCTGCGAAGGTCATGCCCACAGCAAACGTGCCGATATACCCGACAGGTTTACCGCTCAGGTGGAGTTTCTTGACACTCATAAGAAAATCGCGCTTAAGAAAACCGGCCACA
>CAKKPH010000157.1 GCA_919901585.1 Thermodesulfovibrionales bacterium
CTTGATGAGGACTGTTTTTGAATCACCGGAGGTTATATGGAGTTCCTTCACGCCCCTGAGGTCTGACCTCTTTAATCCCTTCAATACATCATTAATCTCATCGGCCATAACAGGGCAGTGCTCAACAGGGACAACATCCCTCGTACCTCCCCTGTAAAAACCCAAATCACCTTTATGCGAAACCTTGAACTGCCCCCTCTGCCTGTATCCGAATTCCCTTCCTGTGACTGACGGCAGCAGCTCAACATTCATGCTGGCTATGCGCCTCATTGTATCGCAAAGTATCTCCTCTTTCATCATGACCTGCTTTTGGTACTCTATGAACTGCAGGTGGCATCCTCCGCAGACACCGAATATATTGCAAAGCGGCTCTCTCCTGAAATCTGACGGCTCTATTATATTTCTTACAGAGGCGAGCCAATAATCGCGTTTTTTCTCATCAACGCTGACATCCACAAGCTCACCCGGGATAGCGCCCTTAATGAATATGACATTCCCGTCCCTGCCGATTACATAGCCGCCGTATACCGGAGCCTCTGCCCTTATCGTCTGGATGCTCATCTTTTTTCGAGGAGCTTCTTTATGGTTGCCTTAAGCTCCGTCAGCTCTGCTGACTTGACTATGTAAGCCTCCGACGCCCATACCGCAAAATCATCCCTGTAGTCGTATGCAGTAGACATTATTATTGGTATCCGTGGCCTCTTCTCTTTCATCTGTCTAAGGAGTTTTATGCCGTCAATATCAGGCATGAGGATGTCGAGGGTAACAAGGTCAGGCGACACCTTCTCGAAAAGCGTGAGGGCCTCAGCTCCTGTTGATGCGACATACACCTCATAGCCCTCCTCTTCGAGCTCTTCCTTGAAAAGCATCCTAATGTGCTGATCGTCGTCAACAATCAACAGTTTCATGTCTCCTCCTTTGTGGTTGGCAGATAGATTATTATTACTGTACCCTCGCCGGGCTGACTCTCGACCTTGATCCTCCCGTTGTGCTCCTCTATTATCCTGCGCGTAATAGCGAGGCCGAGGCCGGTGCCGCTCGGCTTGGTTGTATAAAACGGATCGAATATAAAGGGCATATCCTTATTGTCTATTCCCGGACCCGTATCTTTTATCTCTATCACTACATCATTGCCCCACGAATAAGTCTTGACGCTAATCATGCCCTGTGTTACAACAGCCTGAATCGCATTCTTGACGATGTTTAAAAGCGATTCCTTTATCCTGTCAGGGTCTACCAATACCTCCGGAATATCGCCGAAATCTGTCTCTACTAATATATCCCTGTCAGCGGCCTCAGCCTCTACGAGCGAGATCGTCTCCTTAAGCAGTTCGTTTATATTGACCTCAGCCCTCGAAAGCCTCACCTGCCTCACAAAACCGAGCATGTCCCTGAGTATATCCTCGAGCCTCTGGACCTCGTTGGTTATTATTGTAGCGTATTCCTTCAGGTTGCCGCTCAGCTTCTTCTCAAGCCTCTGGGCAAAGCCTCCTATCGATACGAGTGGGTTTCTGATCTCATGAGCCACCTTAGCAGCCACCTCACCGAGCGCAGCCATCCTCTCGGAATTCGCAAGCCTTTCTCTTATCAAGTTTATCTCTGTTATGTCCCTTACTATATTCACTGTCCCTAAAAAATTCGCTGTAGCGTCCATGATCGGAGAGCTCGAAATCAAAAATGTGCCTCCCAGATAAGGGTCTTCTATCTCTTCAACATGCGCCTTCTTTGACTGCACTGTCTTGTAATGAGGGCACGTGTGCGGCGGCTCGCTCTTTCTGTGAAAGACCTCATAACACTTCTTCCCTATTATCTCCTTTTCAGGCAATCCCATCCTCTCGACTACGGCCTTGTTTATGTTCTTAATGGTGTAGTTGCCGTCAGTAATATAAATCATGTCAGATATAGACCTGAACATATTCTCGAGCTCAGCCTCCGCAAGAGATACCTGCTCAAACAGCTTCGCGCTCTCGATCGCAGCAGCAATCTGATTAGAAAACGAAGTGAGGAACCTCATATCCTCTTCAGTTACCGGCCTTTTATTGAAGAGGTTGTCGACCCATAACACGCCTATCACCCTGTCCCTTGATATGAGCGGCACAACCGCATAAGCCTCGGTGCCGAACTGCTGCACAAGTATCGCATCAGAAAGTGGCTCGCTCCTTGCGTCAACCACATTAAAAGGCCTCTTCTCCTTAACAGCGCGTGTAAAGATGCAGTCGTTATCAAGGGATATCTCTATGCCGAGGCTCAGCTTGTCCAGAAAAGAATCTTTTTTGAGCGGGCCTGAGTCTATCTCATCCATTATGTCTGAGAGCGTCCTTTGCTCGAGCGAGAGTTTCTCCCATATCCTGCCTGCCTCTTCATGGCTTGCAGGTCCTACACCCATCACCCCCTTAAGCGCGCGCCTGTCCTCATCTATAAGAAACAGCACTGCCCTGTTAAACCCGAAGCCGCCACTCATGGTAACTGCGGTCAATATCATCCTGAGGAGCTTTTCGAGGTCAAGGGTACTCCTCATTGCAGAGCCTATAAAAAAAAGTCTTGATAGCTCCTGGTTCTTTCTGATCAGCTCTTTTTCAACGAGTTTTTTTTCGGAAATGTCCCTCGATATGCCGCTGACACCAATGATCTCTCCTGAGGCGTCTTTTACCGGTGAAAGGGTTAGGCTTATCTCAATTGTCTTGCCGTCCTTTCGCAGTCGCACAGTCTCTATGTCCTTGAGGACTTCACCGCCCCTGACCCTGTCAGAATACCCTCTCTCTGTCTCCCTGAGGAAGTCAAGCATAAAGGGCAGATAGGTCCCTATTGATTCCGCCTCGCCAAAACCGTATATCTTCTCAGCACCCTTGTTCCATGATGTTATTATCCCGTTGAGGTCAGAAGAGACAATCGCGTCTGCAGAGTTGTCTATGATGCTTTCGAGATATTCTTTTGTCTGTGTCACCTCCCTGTAAAGCTGGAGCATCTCCTCCTGATAGAGTATCCTGTCGGTTATGTCCTGTATAAAGACAACGCACTCCTCGACCTGGCCTGCCTCGTCCTTCACCGGGTATGATGTAAGTTCAGCATAGTTCAAACCTGCTTTCTGGGTTATCGCATTTATCTGTCCAGAATCAAAGGTCTGCCTTGTGACACAGTGCGGGCATATGCCCTTGCCTTCATGAAACACCTCGATGGAGTTTTTGCCTATCATCATGCCGGTAGGGATTTTTGTCCATCTCTCGACATATTTGTTTGCAGAGATTATTGTATAGTCCCTCTTTATGGTTATGACCCCGCCCTGTACGCTGTTAAAAAGCACATTGAGCCTCTTTTCCTCCTTAATCGCATCACTTTCCCTCTGGAGCACGAGCTCGAAGAGTTTGGCCTTTTCTATCGCAATAGCAGACAGGGAGGCAAAACCCTCGGCAGCAGTCAGGTCGTCCTGAGTAAAGGGAATTATGCTGCCGTCAGGCAGCCTCTTGTCATAAAGCCCGAGCGTGCCTATGACCTTGTCAGCAGCAATCAAGGGCACATTTATAACTGACCTTGCATCCAGGTACGGGGTTTTCCACTCATCAGGCATCATGGACAGGTCTTCTACGAGTATCGGCTTGCGCTCCTTTGCGACCATGCCGGGAATGCCTTCTCCGACAGTAAGGGTCATCATCTTTTCGATCTCTTTCGGGAGGCCATAGGACGCCTTTATTATCAGTTTATCGCCCTCAAGGAGCCTTATGATACACCCCTTTGCATTAAGCAGCGTTGTCGCGCTCTCTGATATCTTTACCAGGAGCTCTTTCAGGTCGAGCGTGGAGGTGATGGCCTTTGCGACCTCATACATGGCCGAAAGCTTCTGAAGATGCTCTTTTGTTGAGTTGTTAAGCAGATGATCTCCCATTTTAATTAATTTCCTTTTTGTCGAAAGCGGCCTTATAAAGCTCAGCGTATCTCGCAGCTGACCTCTCCCACGAGAAATCGCATCCGAGCGCATTCATCACAAGCCCTTTCCATCTCTCCTTATCGGCATAAACCGAGATTGCATGCCTCAGGCGGGACATGAGCGAGGACGCATTATAGTCCTCAAACAGGAACCCTGTGCCGGAACCATCAGACGACTGATAATCGCTTATTGTATCTGCAAGCCCTCCTGTTTTTCTCGCTACTGGTATTGTGCCATACCTCATGGCTATGAGCTGGCCAAGACCGCAGGGCTCATACCTCGACGGCATGAGGAAAATATCGCTCCCTGCATAGATCCTGTGAGAGAGCGCATCGTCATAGCCTATTCGCACAAAGACCCTGCCCTTATGCCTCTCAGCTACGCGTGCAAGTCCTGACTGGTAGCGCTCATCCCCTTTCCCGAGCACTACGAGCAGGGCGCCTGCAGAGAGGATATCATCAAGGGTCTCAAGGATAATATCGATGCCTTTCTGCTCGGACAGCCTCCCCACAAATGAGATGACAGGATTATCACTCTCCCCGACGCTCAAGCCGCAATCTTTAAAGAGCGCCTCCCTGCAAAGAGCCTTGCCATTAAGTCCAGACCTGCTGTAATTCGCAGGTATATATTTATCAGTCTCAGGGTCCCACTCCTTAATATCAATACCGTTTAACACGCTGAATATATCCGATGACCTTTTTCTCAAGACACCATCAAGCCCAAAGCCATATTCCGGTGTGAGTATCTCCCCTGAATATGTGTGGCTTACAGTCGTTATGATGTCAGCAGAGACGAGTCCTGCCTTAAGAAAATTAACCTTTCCGTAAAACTCGGCACCTTCAGCGCTGAACCATTCGCTGCCGAGTCCTGTGAGCGAAAAGCTCGTTGGATCAAAGATCCCTTGATACCCGAGGTTGTGGATGGTTAAGACAGATGCAGTCTTTCTGAAAAAGTCATTGCTGTATACTGATTTAATATAAGCAGGCATTAGTGCCGTCTGCCAGTCATTGCAGTGGACCACATCAGGTTTAAGATCAAGCGCCATGCAGGCCTCCAGCGCTGCCTTGCAGAAAAAGGCAAACCTTTCAGGGTTGTCCGGGTAGTCGCTGTCTTTTGTGCCATAAAGTTCAGGCCTGTCAAAGAATTCAGCACACTCGATAAAGTATGCAGAATCATGCTTCCAGACCCTGCCCTCATGTCTTGCGTTTCCCACAGGTATTACAAGACGTATGCCTGTCTCAGCCAATTTAAACCGCTCTTTAATGCCCTTATAGAGCGGAAGCATAAGGGCCGCATCGACTCCTGCAGTGCCGTTAAACACTTTTAAAAGCGTGCCTGTTACATCAGCAAGACCGCCTGTCTTTGCGAAAGGTACAGCCTCAGATGCAGCTATGAGCACTCTCACTAAATCTTTGCCTCCCTCATAAACTTGGCAGCCTCTTCAGGCGGTGTAGGGTTTATGTAGAAACCTGTGCCCCATTCGAACCCGGCTATCCTGATGAGTTTCGGCATGATCTCTATATGCCAGTGGTAATACTCATTGATCTCGTTTTTGAAAGGTGAGGTATGAATGATAAAGTTATATGGAGGAGTATCGAGTATCCTGTCCATCTTTTTAAGGACAGTCTGAAGCGCATCTGCAAGGTCTCCGAAGCTCTTCTCGGGCGGGAAAAAAGCTGGTTCATGTTTTTTGGGGATAAGCCATGTCTCGAAAGGGCCCCTCGGCGCAAACGGCGCAATAGCAACATAGCCTGAATTCTCATATATGACCCTCCTCCGGTCCCCCATCTCCTGATTTATCACATCACAAAATATGCATCTCTCCTTGAAATCGTAATACTGCTTTGCTGAGTCGATCTCTTCCTTTACGAGTTTTGGTACAATCGGCAGCGCAATAAGCTGCGAATGCGTGTGTTCAAGCGATGCGCCTGCATCCTCACCCTCGTTCTTGAATATCAGGCCGTACTTGAACCTTGTGTCCTTCTTCAGGTCAGAGAGCCTGATATAATAGGCCCAGAGCACGTCCTCGACAGCCTTAAGCGGCATTGTGGACAATGAAAGCTGGTGGTCGTTTGTCTCTACAACAACCTCGTGCGCACCCACCCCGTTCATCTTATCGAACATGCCCTCTCCTGACTTATCAAGGCCTCCGTATATCTGGAGCGCAGGGAACTTGTTAGGCATCACGCGCAAGGTCCAGTCAGGAGAATTCGGCTGAGAGTGCGGAGGCCTGAAGGCCATTATCTCAGGAGGCGTGGTATACTCATTGCCCTGGCAAAAAGGGCAGAAGCCTCCCTTCTTCCTCTGGACCGGAAGAGATGCAAAATCAGTAGGCCTCTTCCCCCTCTCAACTGCTATAATGACCCACCTCCCTGAGATGGGGTCTTTTCTTAATTCCGGCATAAACCCTCCATAAAATAATCAGCTATCAGCATTAAGCAGTCAGCAAGTTTAAAAACCGACCTGTCCAAAATATCCGACATAAGGGCTGAAGGCTGAAGAAACATAATAACGACACCTTATAAAATTAATCCAGACCTAATATCCATATAAGAATCTTCACTCAGATGCCAATTGCCTTACATATCAATACGAGTTATAACATCTTAATATACTGTCGATCTTATTATGTTTATGAGG
>CAKKPH010000158.1 GCA_919901585.1 Thermodesulfovibrionales bacterium
AGTCGGCGGTGAAAATCCGCAACAACAGGATTGAACCTTATTGCGACCATGGCAGTAACGTAGGGTGGGCTCGGCCCACCATCTGAAAGGTCTTGTTGGAGCGCAGATGTCCGATTATATAAGGGCGAAGGGCGCAAGCACATATTTTTTCACCGTGGTGACATACAAGAGACAGCCGATCCTTTGCCAAGACGATTCAATAAAGGCGCTGAGGGAGGCAATAAGCGAAGCGAGGGAGAGAGGGCCTTTTGAAATCAAGGCATGGGTATAGTTGCCCGACCACTACTAGGCTAACCCCTCCCAGCCTCCCCTTATAAGTAAGGGGAGGAGCGAAGATAATGCTTCAGTCTTTGCCTCGAAACAAAACCCGGGGCATGGCGTAGCGAGCCTGACTGAGAGCCGTTGAGCAGGTTTCGGAACGGGTGCTAGACGGAGTCCCGCCGTTTTGAGGCGGGCCAAGGCGAGCTATAAAAAAGACGATTACCTTACCGTGATGGCCTCCATCATGCATTGCGGAGGCCATCCATCTACTGCGAAACGGCTCGCGAGCGTTGCAAACCATACCCAAAAGCCACGGCAGTGTGCAAAAGAAACAGTGGCCTGGAGGCTGGCTTGTATCCGGAGAATTGGGGCAGCAGCGTGCCTGAGGCCCCGGGAGTTGGGCGAGAGTGTCTGTGGTGGGCCCAGCCCACCCTACGAGCTAAAAAACTGGTATAACTAAGCTATGGATAAAGCAAAGACAGAGGCCCTGAAAAACATCTTCAGATCATTCCCTGATGTCAAGCTGGCCTATATCTTCGGCTCAAGGGCCAATGGCGAAGAGGGGCCGCTTAGCGATTATGATTTCGCGGTCTATTTTGATCTGAAAGATAAGATCAGGATGTCTGACATCAGATTTCAGTTGTCTGATAAGTTAAGCCGTGAACTCAAGACTGATAAGATCGACCTCGTTGTCTTGAACATGACGGAGGGCCCTGAGCTGAAATACAATATCATCAAAGATGGAAGGGTTATCTACGAAGAAGAGCCGTATAAGCTGCTTTTCGAGCCGATGGTCTTGAATGAATACTTCGATTTCAGGGCTATGCTTTTAAGGCACGGCCTGACCAAGGCCTGAGTTGAGATCATGACAAACATTACGGTTGTTGAAAATAAGATCAGCTCGATCCAGAGATACCTGAAGATCGTCTCTCGTTTCAAACAGCATTCTCTTTCCGAGATAGAACAGGACGAGACTATCAGAGGGGCAGTGGAGAGGTATCTGTATCTTTCATGTCAGGCTGTTATCGACCTGGCAGAGGATGTGATTGCGCTGAAGTCCTATCGAAAACCTGCGACCATGTCAGAGAGCTTCTCGATCCTTGCTGAAGAGGGGCTGATCTCAAATGATCTGACAGGTAAGATGATAAGATTGACCGGGTTTCGCAATGTTATCGCCCATGACTATGAAAAGATAAATTACGAGATCGTTTATGATGTTCTTCAGAACAGGCTGGCTGATATCGAGGAATTTGTTTCGATAGTTCGAGATAAAATCCTATAGTCTGGCAGGGCGCGTCAGGCGTAAGCCGTAACCCGCCGGAGGTCAGATGATCATTCGGCAGGTGTGACCCGCCATACAATAAAAAGCCCGGACAGGCTCC
>CAKKPH010000159.1 GCA_919901585.1 Thermodesulfovibrionales bacterium
CAAGACCCGTCATCTGCTCTGTCTTGGTAATTATCTCTGCCATTTCCTTTCCTCCTCCTTGTGATTTCTGATTTTGTAGATCCAGTCAGCTTAAAATAAGCCGATGATCCTTCCCCTAATCGATCAGGACTAATCCTGACCAGATTATCTCAGTCTTTGGCGGTATATCAAAAGGGAGCCCCGCCTTTACGCACGTCCTTATGACATCGATTCCCACGCCTTCCATTGAGGGTCTTGCCTCATAGGGACGGTGGCACGACTGCCCTGACTTTACACCCACGCATTCATAACAGAGCATACATTCACCGCCGAGAAGCCCGAGGGCATAAGGGAATCCGAGGGTCATCGCATTGCCTTCTACTTCATTCACTATCTTATGAAGTCTGACAGCCGAAACCCTTACGTTATGAAAATCCTTTCCTTCCTCGGTTTTGTCACCTCCTTTCGCGATCGATATTTTTGCTGGAGCGGTAAAAAATTTTATTACCTCTTCTTTGTCGTATGCATCCATATCTCCACTAAGAGGACTTCTTGTCTGGATGAGAAGGGTCTTCCTGTAACAGGCCAAGGCCTTCTTAAACTCTTCGACAGTCGGGACATTAGGAGGACAGGTGAGTGTCTTTCCGTAGTGGGGGCAGAGCGGTATCTGACACTTCATCCTCACCCTTGCATCTATAGCAACACCTCTGGCTGAAAAGGCCTTTGCCCGGTATGCGCCTTTTTCAATAGCTAATTTCTCAAGCTGTTTTAGTTTCTTTGCCTCTGCTTTTGTTTCCATGCTCCGTTGTCCTTTCTCCAAAGCGCTCTCTATTTAAGGTTCTATAAAATCATTAAGGTTTAAAAACATAGAGTTTTGGTTTATACCCTTTTGACCTTATCATCTGTTCATTCAGCACCCTGTGCTTAATCTTCCAGCAGACAGGGCACATATAGCGTGATTTGAAGCCCCGGTTAGGCCCGACATACCGGAGTTCCATGTGAGCCTTGCATACTTTGCTTCCACAATCAGGGCATATAAAATCCGCATTTCTCCCGCACTTGTAGCAAACCTCCATCTCTAACCTCCTTTCCTTAGGTCGTAAGTTTCTTATAGATCAAAGGGAGACTTGTAGGCAACGCTTCTATGTTGTCGATGATGGTGTAGTTTGCCTCCCCATACATATAAGGCAGGTAGTCCCTGCTCTTTTTATCGACAGTGATACAGAAAGAATTTATTCCTTTATTACGCCCTTCCCATAGGGCCGTTCTCGTATCCTCCACTGCATAGCCGACATCTCCATAATCGACATCATAAGGTCTTCCGTCTGAAAGGAGGATTAACAGCCTTATTAAGGAGTCCTGTTTTTCCAAAAAACTGTTTGCATGTCTTATGGCAGCCCCTAACCTGGTCTGGGCTATCGGCCTGATGCCCTCGAAACGCATCTTGACCGAGTCATTAAAGGGCTCGTTGAAGTCGCGCACCACGAAGAAATCAACCTTGTCTCTGTGCTCGGTCGAGAAACCGAAAACGGCCCATTGGTCGCCGATGCTCTCGAGCGCCTCTGCCATAAGAACAAGTCCTTCCCGTTCGACATCGATTATCCTCTTGCCGGAGGGAAGCATCTCACCCGTTGAATAACTCATGTCCACAAGAAAGGCTACCGAAACATCGCGCATCTTCTTGTCGCGGCGAATATAAACCCTGTCAGAGGGGGTAATCCCAGCATGACGTTCGACGATTGATTCAATTGCGGCATCCAGATCGAGATCATCTCCCCGCTCTTCCCTGAAATATCTCTTTATCCTGTCAGGACGCAACAGTCCGAAATATCTCCTCAAGAGACTCACGATGCCGTAGTAATCCTTGATAGTCTTGTTGTAAAAAA